>DAOLNV010000026.1 GCA_035416745.1 Candidatus Hydrogenedentota bacterium
CCAGCCTTCGCGAGCGAGGCCGTGGATTTGTTCTTTCGACAGGATCATCATGCCGTGATAGCTGCTGCCGGGGAGGTTTCGCGGCACGCCTACCTGGCTCGCGACCAAGGCAACGTGCCCGGGCACGCCGTATGTATGGTGGATAGGGAGAGCATACCGCAGCAGGTCTTCGCAGCCTTCGTCGTAGGTAATCGAGTAGACCCACGTTTTTCCGTCTTTCCAGGGCATGATCAAGTTTCCTTGGGTTTCACGAGCTCGCCGTACAGGTCCGGGCGGCGAATCGTATCATACATGGTGCGCATATTGCCTCCATACCCCTCGCCCCAGAAAGCCATTCGCCATTTCGGGTCAAACTCGGCGATGGCGACGCCGCTGTGGTGTCCCGTTGACACGATCACGCGTCCGTCGGGTCCGATGACTTTGGCGTAGCCCATGTTCTTGCCGGCCAGGAACGGCTGGGTGATATAACGGGAGAGTGCAAGGTAGTAGCCGCTGTCGATAGCGCGGGCCTTTTCGAGGGATTCCAGCATGTCGCCGGTGTAGTCAAGATACATGGTGGGGAGGCAAACGAGGTCAGCGCCTTTGAGGCCGTAAATGCGAAACATCTCCGGGAAATGAATGTCCATGCAGATTGCCATGCCGATAGTCACCCCTTCGAAGTCGTACACGGGGAACGGTTCGCCGGGTTGTACAGGCTCGGTCAAGATGGTTTCTTCGGTTGGGGCGGGATGCTTTTTCCGGTAGAGGCCGAGGACGGCTCCCGTGCGGTCGAGAAGAAATGCGGTGTTGGCATGGCGCTCGCCGGCTTTCGCGGAGACGGTTGATATAAGCCCGATGCCGCAAGCGGCGGCCTGGTCGCGGAAGGCCTTGAAAACCGGGTGTTCCTCGAGTGGATACACGCCGTACGTTCCGCCGGCGATGATATCGGGTTCCTCGGGGAGGAGTACGAGGTCGGCCCCCCGGTCCGCGGCTTCGCGTATGGCGGCGACGCAGTTGGCGATGACGGGGTTGTCCGCGTTCTTTGCAGATTCAGGCTTGTCGATGGCGGCCACGGCGAGCCGAAACAGCTTTGGCATGTTTACGTCCTTTCGAGCAATACGATTCAGAACTCACGGCGATAATCCTGTTACGGGGCCATCCCGGAAAGCAACTCGGTTCTGTCGTGGGGCGGGCGTGCAAGAAACGCCGCCCGCTCGGCCTCGGGCACTTTAAGCGCCCCCATGATGCGGGTGTGGCACCAGCTCAACACAATTTGCGCGGGCATCGCGCCGTTTTCGCCGGGCGTGAGCGGGTGCGTGTGCGCTTGGTAGGTGTCGAGAAAGAGCCGGCTCGAGGCCCTGTCCAAGCGGGGCGCCTGGGTGAGCGACCAGATATCGCCCCCATCGATGGGGTGCTCACGGGAGGCGCAACAGAACAGGATGGCGAACCCCAGATCGTAGATGCGGGGCCGCCACGCGGACCAGTCGAAGTCGAGAAACGCCGCTACGCGCCCGTCGCGTATCAGGATATTCGCGGGCTGAATGTCTCCGTGGACAATGGTGGACGGCAACTCCGCGAAACGGTCATCCGGCAACACCGATTCAGCCCAGTCCAACCACTTGGTATATTGCAGGAGTGCGTCAGCACATTCGCGCGACGCAGAGGCCAGTTCCCGGCCTACGGCGCGCATCTGGGCGGGGTCGGTTTCGCCGCGCGGAGCAAGCTTGGACAAACGGTTGGTAAATGTCTCTCCGGCGAGGTGGAGCCGCGCCAATTCCTCGGCCAGCGCGGTTGTATCCTCGCGGTGACCTTCGCGCAATTGATGGCCCACAATGAACGGATGGACTTCCCAAGTGCCGGCGCCATCGCTCCAGGCTGTCCCGCCCGAGGGGAGCGGCTTGGGGCAGACTGTGGCCACTCCCCTCTCCTTCAGATACTCAGCCACGGCGTGGTCGAACCGGATCTGGTCTTGAGACGCGTACGCGGGGTAACGTTTTCTGGCCAGCCACGTTCCGGATGTTGTGTCGATGCGAAAGTTGCTGTTCCGCGTACCGCCCAGTTGCGCGGCGGAAAGCACTAAGCCGAGGCCATATGCGGCTGCGAGGCTCTCGAGCGTTCCTGCAAGTTGCGCGGATCTCAGCATGGTTAGTTCACCGGTTGTTCGTAGTGTTCCGCGTTATATTCATCAAGTATCTTCTGGAGAATCGCCTGCAACCGGGCGAGGGCCTCGCCCGCGGCGATGCGTTGGCCTTCGGTACCGACAAGATACTGGTCGAGCACGGGTTCGAATTCAATTCCGATGCGTTTGAGCCACGGATGCGGGTAAATGGGCACCGCGAACGACAGCGAGTCGGTAAAGACGCGCATGTTCTCGGGACGGCGTCCGGAACGCAGATAGTCGCCGGATTGGGCCACGTCGATTCGTCCCGGAACGATATGCCCGTTCAATGCCGCCCACCGCACCATCTCGGGCCCCGCGCACCAGCGTGCAAACCGCCAGGCTTCGTCCGGCGCGTCGGTATTCCAGAGAATCGCGAATTCCTCTTCCCAGAGTCCGGTGGCATGGTAGCGCTGACCTTGGAACTCGAAGGCTGGAAATGGGGCGACATCCCAGTCGAATTGGACTTTGCGGAAGGACTCGATGGCGTATCCGGACGCGGCGTGCATGGCTACGCGGCCGGCCTCGAACATGGGCAGCATGCCGAGTTCCTGGGAGGTCGTGGGCGTGGGCATGACCTTGTCCTCGTATATCAATGCCTGGTACCTGTCGAGCAGCGCCCGGGTCACCGGCGTGTCCACGCGGGCTGTTCGCCATCGGGGGTCGGCGATCTGGCCGTTGTACAGCATGAACGGCACCAGATACACCTGGCCGAGCTGCAGCCCATACTGGTCGATGGCGCCGTCGCCATCGAAGTCGCGGGTAAGCGCCCGGGCCATGCGCACCATGTCGTCCCAGGTCCAATCGTCCGTTGGATAGTCAAGCCCCGCCTCGTCGAAGAGGTCTTTGCTGTAATAGATGACGCCGACCTGCCCGCTGGAGGGTAGCGCAAGAAGTTTGCCTCGCCAATGAACGGATTCCCACAGGCGCGGGAAGTAGTCTTCGGGCTGCACCGCGGCTTCGGCCGCCACGCGCTCGTCGAGGGGCATGAACGCGTCGGCAAACTGCTGCCAGCCGACGCCCATCCAGGCGACATCCGGGGTAGTCCGTCCGGCGATCATGACCTGCAATTTGCGGTAGGGGTCAGGCGTTAGAATGAGGTTGACGTGGACGCCGGGATTTTCTTCCATGTACTGATGCGCGAGGTATTCGCCGTAGCGCACCTTCTGGGGCGTGTACGTGGGCCAGAGGAAATCGAGGGTGATTCTCCTGCCGGGCGTCTCGTTTCGCGCGGTGCGCCACACCTGGTACCCCGCAAGGACGAAGCCCGCGGCCAGAGCTGCGCAAAACAGAACCGGGGCCAGGGCTTCAATGGTTTTTGAGAGCTTTTTGATGGCCCGGTTCATCCCTTGAGCCCTGACATGACTACGCCGCGCACGAAAAAGCGTTGACCGGCGAAGAACAACACGATGCACGGCAAGGATACTGCCAGTGTGGCCGCCATCAGGTAGTGCCATTGAGTGGTGTATGCGCCTTTGAACGTGTAAAGGCCGAGCGCAAGCGTGAATTTGTCGCTGGTATTGAGGTAGATGAGCGGTCCCATGAAATCGAGCCAGTAGTGCGTGAAACAGAAGATCCCCACCGTGGCCATGACCGGCTTGGACAGCGGGAGTAATACGCGCCAGTACGTGCCCAACGCGCTGCATCCGTCGATCTGAGCTGCGTCGTCGAGGTCGAAAGGCAAGGTCATGTAGTACTGGCGAAACAAGAACACGGCAAACGCGTTCACGGAGAACCACGCAGGGGCAAACAGGGGCAGCAGCGTATCTATCCAGTGGAGTTCGCGGAAGAGCAGGTAGACGGGGATCATGGTGACCACGGACGGCAACATCATGGACGACAAGAGGACGAGGAACAGGAAGTTGTTTCCCGGAAACCGGAACCTGGCAAACCCGTACGCCACCAACGAACACGAGAGGATGGTGCCGGCGGTGCCAAGGAATGTTATGGCGAGGGTGTTGGCGAGGCAGACCCAGAAACGCATTTTCTCGAGCGCTTCGCGATAGTTCCCCCACTCTGGCGCGACCCTGCGGCGGACGGAATCAAACGGCGCCCATTGGGCCTCGGCTGTTTCGTCCTCGCCTGTCATCGGCCTCACCCGCCAAGCCAGTATTTCGGCGTCATACGCGCCGTCGGGCACGTATACCCTGGTTTGGCGGCGCCGCGACGCCAGGCTTTTGATACCGACTTCGGCGGCCTCCTGCGCGCCGTCGGGAAGGACCCGCGCGCCGAGAACGATCACGTCGATGGTTTGGCCGCCGCGCGCCCAGGCATCGCGCCAGGGCAGCCACTCGATACCGCGCGACAAGCCGATGCCGCTCTGCTTGAGGGAGGTGGACACCATCCACGCGAGGGGCAACAGCATGATGATTGCGGCCGTGACGAGTACGGTATGCGTGAGCAGACCCGAGGCCAGACGGCGCAGGCATTGTTTGGGGGTTGCGGCGTGCGGGGTCATCGTTTCTGGGCCTCGTAGAACACCCACCACGACGAACTTCGTACAACCAGGAGCGTGAGAGCCAGGATGATAAGAAACAGGAACCACGCGAGGGCGGAGGCGTATCCCATCTTGAAGAATTCAAATGCGTTTCGGTACGTGTTGAGGACGTAGAAGCAGGTGCTGTTGTTGGGACCGCCGCCGGTCATGATGAGGCCCTGTGTAAAGACCTGGAACGACCCGATGACGCCCATCACGAGGTTGAAGAAGATGGTCGGCGAGAGCAAAGGGATCGTGATGCGCGAGAACTGGGTCCAACGGCCGGCGCCGTCAATCTCGGCCGCTTCGTAATAGGTTTTGGGAATGGCCTGAAGCCCCGCCAGATTGATAATCATCGAGCCGCCCAGGGTCCAGCAGCTCATGAGGATAAGGGAGCTTAGCGCGCCGCGTTCACTTGATATCCATCCCGGCAGGAGGCTGTCTGCACCCGCCTTTCCGAACAAGATCTGCAGCGGCCAAGCGAGGGCATGCGACACGACGCTGTCCTGTCCGAAGAAATCAAAGACCTTGGCAAGGCCGATGTTGATCAGGCCTTGGCTGGGGCTGAACAGCCACAACCACAACAAGGAGATGGCGACGCCGCCGAGCACCATGGGCAGATAGAAGGCGGTGCGGTAGAACGCAATGCCGCGTACGTGCCGGTTGAGCAGCAGCGCCAGCGCCAGGCCGCCGGAAAGCTGCAGCGGAATGCTGATGAACGAGTACTTGAGCGTGATAAACAGCGATTTCCAGAACAAGGGGTCTTCGGTAAACATCCTGGCGTAGTTCGCGAAACCTATCCACTCGATGGTCCCTTGCACCTCCGAGGGGTCGTACCGGCAGAAACTGAGGATGGCGGACGCGGCCATTGGGCCGAGAATGAACACCATGAAGCCCGTGAGCCAGGGTGTAATGAAGAGATAGCCGGACGCGGCTTCCCGTACACGTTTCTTGCTCACCCGCTTGGTCACTTCGCTCTCCTGTGTTTCCGCAGGCACTATGCGGGTCAATCAAGAGTCTTCCGCGTCCCGGTGGCACGCTGTGTATGCTTTTGCCACTCGCAAAATGACGCCGAAGCGTTCACGACAGTGCGCTTGTCCCCTGCATTCATGGGCGTGATTCAGCGAAGCGATAGCGTCGCCCTTCGCCCCGCTACACTCCAGCCGCACGTCGCCGCAGTTCATGCCCGACGGCTCCTCCGCTCACCGTCTCGTGCGCAGTCGCTGCCGGGAACGATGCACGGGCATGCGGAGACGAACGAGGTGCATGGGCATGATAGCATTCGATGCCCCGGACACGTCAACGGAATCCGCGGCAGGCAGATGCGCGGTTCTGGCGAGAAATGCCCGCCCGAGGGAGCGAAGACTACTGGGGCCTTGTGGTCAATGCCTTGACAATTCGGTCCGGGGCCAACAGAATTGAGGGGTGAGGGCGATGACTTCGGGTGGCCCGGCGTTTGCCGCGAATATAAAGGAACACGGGAAGATGTGGGTTCGCTTGGTGGCATTTCTCGCGGCATTGGGCCTGACGATTGCCGCCGCCATAGTGGGGAACGTTCTGGAGTCAAAAGGGATCGTGACCCGTGAGAGGCTTGGCCCGCGCGGGATTGCTGCGATTACTGGCGTCTACTTCGGTTTATTCTGTCTGCTCTGCTTCACGATTGTGCCTCTTGCCATACGATTCTTCATCGCTGGCCATGTCAAGATCGGGAACGGCGAAGTCGTCGTGATCAAGTGGCTGCGGGAGCATGAGAATACGGTCGTGTTTTCCCTTTGGGGACTGTTTATTCTGGGCCTCATTATCATCTTTGTCCTCTCCAAAGATGAGATCATGAAAGATCTTATGTGAGCGTATGGAGTGCACGCAATGTAACCGGACGTTTCAGGACGAAGACCGCGTTGCCTCGATTTCGGGCAGCATCATGGGCGATGAGCACACCGACGTTTACTTCTTGTGTCCAGCGTGCAGCCATTATACCGTCGCGCAATGGTGGGACGACTTCGCTGGAGTTGAAACCTGCACCATCGCCGGGCCGCTCTCGAGAGAAGAAGGCGACGCGCGGGTGGCGCTGATTGGAGGATGCGCGGAGCCGTGGGACAAGAAATGCCGGTGCGACGCACACCGCGAATACTTTAACAACACGCTTGACTGATACGAGTCTTGCTCGCGAAAGACGCGTTTGCGATTAAGCTCTCGCAGTTTTCGGCGTGAACAGTTGCGTGGCTTTCGCGAGACGGGAGCCTGGGCGTGGCTCTCATTGCGGGAATGGGACGTATGGGGCGAGCGCGGTGGGAGATGACCGTATCCAGAAGTCGGTTCAGGGTTACGTCGTTCCGGACAGCTTTACGCATGGGACTTCCGAACAGAGACAGCGCTGGTTCCACAAAGGGTTTGCATCGGGAGATCCGACCCAGGGGGATACGTTCAATGCGAAGACATTGTAAGCCAGGCATGACCGAGGAGTTCATGGTGGCAGATTGTGGCCGCGTGGCGGGTCCGCGTTTTTTCGTCTAATGTGAGGGTACAGTACGCCCGGCCAACTCGAGGAATTCCGCGGTGGTCAGTACGTAGTCGTAACCGGTTTCTTGAATGTCCTTTTCGCGCGACGATTCACGGGCATTGTTGGTGGCGTCTTTGACGCAAAGGGTGGTGTAACCGAGGCGTTCGGCGGATTTGGCCGTCTTGCCCAGGCAGGCGCCGGTATGGCCGCCGACGAAAACGATGCGCTTGATCCCGAGGTTGCGCAACACGAACTCGAGACTGCACGAGCGAAAAGCGTCCTGCGCGGTCTTGGCCAGGACATAATCGCCCTTCCCCAATACTTCAGCCACTTGTGAACCCGGCTGGGCGATGTGCCCGCTCCATTTGGCGTAATCCGTGCCGTGTTCTTCCAGCATGGCGTTCCTGATATCGGGATCAAGGTCCATGCCGTCCTCGAAAGAATATCCCCAATGGATGAAGATCAGCGGCAGGCCGCGTTTGCGGCAGGCATCGGCGACCTTGACGGCGTTAGGCAGGGCTATGTCCCACGCGAAGGTGTTCGCGGCATTGACGTCCTCGGCGGTGAATCCCATTCTTTTCCACTGGCGAGGCACTTGGTCATCGTTGATAGGGGCCGGGCGGGTTCCTTCCTGAATATCTACCGACACAAAGGCGCAGTGGTCGAAGAACGACGGAGCGGGCAGGGAACCTTCGCGGGCAGGCGTTTGGGCCGTCCATGCGGCGCAACCAGCCAAGGCGAGTGCCGCGCTACATCCGCTCAGGATTCTCAAAAGCGACATTGATCCCTCTCACTTTCCCTGACCGTCACTCGACGCGGTCAGCCGTCTCGATCCAGCCGCCGCGGTTTGCATCGAACATGCGGGCCGGAGCGCGCCTTGCCTTCATGGTGAAGCGGCGCACGGCCACGGAGAGCGGCCGCGCACTGTTGGGCGTAACGCCTTGGGAAGTCTCGAACCATGCTTTCGCGCGAACAGCTATCTCTACGGACGTGTGTTCTTGCGGCGGAATAGTGGCGCTAATGAGTGCCGCGCCTTCTTTCGCCGGGAGCTCGGCAATGCGTTTCGGGCCCAGATACAGGCCGTTTTGCGCGTCGAGCGCCTGCTCGGGCACAAATACGTCAACCGTCAGGCTATATTCCTTGCCGGGGTCGACGGGCAGTACGAGACGGGGTTTGGCGCCGCCCCATCGCATCGTCCCTTCTTCGTGCCATGGACGCGCCCGCTCCTTGCTGTGGAATCCCCGAACATAACGGCCGTCGCCCAAGTCGCCCAGCCAGACACCATAGTTGCGGGCGGCGCCGCGCGGCCATTCGAGCGTGTCGACCTCGTTTGCGGTCATCAGCGTGCGCGAACCCGCTTCATTGATGACGCGCAGGCCTGCGGGCGCCTGGTTGGCGGTGAAGATTGCCGACGCAGCCTTTTCGCCGACACGGGCATGGAGGCCCTCGAGGAAGAAGGTGTTGCCTTGTATGATGGCCTTCCCGCCATCGATCTGTATGGCCGGGGAGTCCTGCGCTCCGAGGTCCCAGTCTTTGAACCCGCATGCGTTTACGGTAAGGTTGGCGTTAAGCGGGCGAGACCAGATGGCGCGGTCCAAGGGTCCCCAGAATGCGCAATTATTGAGGCTGACCCGGGCGTCGGATTGGCCGATAATCTCGACGCCGACGGAGTCGACGCTTCCCCAGCGGCCGACGAATTCGCCGTTTGTGATCAAGAGATCAATGGTGTTTGGCACCGTGTCGACGAGGACCGCGCGCCGACAGCAATCCGCGCCGATCCCCAGGAAGTTGCCGTTGCAGCTTCCGTTCTTGGTCGTCGAGAATTTGTAGCCTATGCCGTAGCCGAAGCAGAACGTGTTCGTGACATACTGCCAGTCGGTTCTTGCGAACTCGAACGCCACGCCGTTTTCGTTAATCCACTGTGTGTATGCGCTGGCCCCGTAGTTAATACCGAATGGCCAGAAATGGCAGTTTTCGACGCGGCCAATGTCGAGGCAGTTGTCGACGTACAGCCCCCGGCAGCTTGGGTAACCGTAAACATTGCGCACTAGAAACCGGTGGGAATCCTGGAAGTGAAGCGCTTCGTATGAATTGAGAAAGCAGCAATCGAGAACGGCAACATTGATGCTGCCGGATGCATATACGGTGGGCGGGTACGGGACGGGCGGCACGTCCGATTCTTTCCATTCGGGGTAAGCGACAATGAAACCCGAAAGCGTGGCCATGCTGCCAGTAAGACGAATAAAGGGAGCGGCGGCGGGGTCGCCGCGTCCCGCGTATGCCAGCAACACCGAGCCGTCAAGCTTTGGGTCCTCGCCCTGCCGGTCGGTGGGGGGCGCGTGAAATGTCCCTTGCAGCGTGACTGCGATGGGTATTGAGATTGTGCCATCGAGCCGGTAATGCCCGGCGGGAACCGCCACGAGGCCTCCTCCGGAAGCCCCGGCGGCGTCCAGCGCTCGCTGGAAAGCGGCGGTGTTGTCGGTTTCGGGGCCGGCCACCGCGCCATAATCCATGACGTTCCATTGACCGGCCTGCGTGGCGGAAAATAGTGCAGACACTACGAGCAGATACGGAATCATCTGTTCACCCTTTCTGCCTGTTCGATGTCCTATTTGCCATATTGTTCGAGGAGGCGGTTGAGCACCGCTAAAGCCTGATCGGAGGCGGCCACGGCGGCGGGGAAATCCTGTATCTCGAACGCGGCTGCCGCTTCTTGTACACCGTTCTGGGCGGCTTTCATGTCGTCGTCGAGGGAGGTCTGTTTCCGTTCCTGGATAATGCCCGTCATCCGGGCCAGCTTGTTTCTTGCCTCCGCGAACTTGAGGAAGGCCTGATCGTGCGTGTCGGCGCCGGCGCGCGGCAGGCGTTCGGAAGCCGGCGGCAACGAAGGGAATGCCTTGTGCGGTTCGGCCTGGTACCAGAAGGCGGTGCTGGTGTAATCATTGGCGAAGTTGTTGGCATGGCCGTGTTCGATGGTGACCCGGATGGACTTCGAGAATCGGATGGGGTCGGTCACAAAGAAGCGATACATGCCGATTTTGCCCGAGAAGTCGCGATTGCCCACGAGATAGAATCCGGTGTAGGGTCCCGCATATTCGGTGTTTGGGCATGCGCCGCCGCCGAATATCTCCTCGGTTCCGGTCCCGTGAAAGGATGGCGGCCACGGTTCTCCATCGATGAAGATCATATCGTCGCCTTCACCGTACCATCCGCCGGCGATATTGTCGATGTTGAGGAAATAGCCCGCGAGATTGCCTTGTCCTTCGGCTTCGAGAATGAGGAAATTCTCCTGGCCATCTGTGTTCTTGGCATCATGAATGGTGACGTTTGGGGCGTCTCCCACGGGAGTAGTTGGATTTTCGCGGCGCCATTGTGCGTGGAACCGGCCCACATTCGGCTCCAGGCGGCGAAGTTGTTCATAGTCCACGTGATACCAGACGGCGCCGACCGTATCCTTGCCCTCGTTGGTCAGGGTGAGGCGGGCGCCCTTTTCGAACGGCATCGGGAAGTACGAGTTGAAGCCAATGGTGCCCGCGACGCCGCCGGCGCCGGGATTCACGGTAACCATCAGCGAGCGGAAGAACCGCACGCGTTCCTGGCCCGCGCCGAAGAAGTCGCCGAGAGGAACCTCGACGCTGGGCGTGGCCTCCCCATCCCAGTACATTCTCAGAACCAAATCGCGAAGGTAGTGTTCCGTGGGCCAGATTGTGAAGTAGAGATGGCGTATGCATCCGGCGCCTTCGAGAATCGCGAGATCGCGGGTTTCCCCCGGCTGGATGGCGCGAAAATCGACATTGGCGCCTGATTGATCAAAACTGGAGGCGCGTGCGCTGTGTGAAGGCTCCAGGTACATCATGTTCGAGAACCAGGAGCGGGACAGGCTGCCGGATGACCCGGTATGAACACATCCTGGAAGCACGAACACCGTCAAGCACAGCATTCCCATAAGAGACCGGCTGGTTTTACGCATGTTTCGCTCCTTTCGCGCGATGTCGGCCAAACAGCCCTTTCCGCCCGGGTTTGTGGTCTATAATGTGTCAAGCGGCGGTACGGAAACAACGCGCATGGTCGCCTTTCAAGCAGGCCTACACCCCGTTCGCCGCACGGAGCAGGTTCTTGCCAATTGCCCTGCCTGGGTTTAGCCGTTTCCCCGGCGTTGTACAGCTCTCAGGGCGTTTGCACCGGCTCTGAGCTCCCTATGGCCACAGTGGGTTTGAACATTTCCGAGAACTGCCCCGCGCATGGTTCAATGGCGGCGCCAAGCACGTAGATCGGCGCTCCGGTGAGTTCAATGGTCACGCTACCGTTGGGGCCAGGCGTCAAGTAGCGCGCGTGACCCACGCAGTCCACGACAGTCACCACAGAATCCGAAGCCGGCAGCTCGATAAGCGTCCGGCTTGTCCAGAACTCCTCCCAGGGCGGGCGATGGGTGGCTCTCGGATGGGGCGGGCGCTGCGAGAGATAACCATCTTTCCGGCTCCATAGCAAGGCAACGCGTCCTTGACGGCTTTGGAACAGCAGCCCGTGCAGCCAAGGTTCGGGCAATTGGACATCGCCGAGGAACCTCGCGCCTTCGAGGTACCAGGCAGCAGCCTGGTATGCCCAGAGCCCTGCCTTTGGACACCAGTCACGGCGTACGATGCCAAAGTAGGACTCTCGTTCCGCGGGCTCCCCTACCTGGCTGGCTGTCTTGATTTCCTCGGGCCCGTCGAAGTCGTCGAGGCAATAGAGCATGAACCCGCGGACATCGGCCGCAATCGCCATGGCGCACATCAACGGAATGTTCTCGGCGGCGACGCGTTCATTGTTCGAGACAGTGCTGTTGGGAGCGCAGGGGGCGTAGAATTCGGTCATCCACAGTTCTTTGCGCCCGTACTTCAACATAGCCTCATGAATCCGCCGAAGCGTTGCAAGGTAGCTCCAGTAGGTTATTCCGTCGTCGAAGTCAGGGGCACGCGGTTCGCCCGCGGCATGAAATGACAGGAGCTCGAACTGATCCCATCCGCCGGCTTCGTATACTTTGTCGAGAAACGCGAGGTCGCCGTTGGCGAGCACGCAACCGGCCAGTTTCACGTGGGGGGCCATTTTGTCGCGCAGACGCCGGATGGGCACGAGCCAATCCCTCGTATACTTTTCCGCCAGAAGCCCCTGCCCTTCCCCGCCCCATAGATTCCACTCATTGGTGAACTCGAAAACGAGGTCTCCGTGGTCGAGGACAAACCGCAGGTTACCAGCCAGGTAATCTTCGCGGTTGGCGGATTCGTTGATCCAGGAAGGCTCGCCCCGCTTGTAGGCCTCAGCCTCCGGGCCCGCTACACTGTTCTGATACCACGTAAAGAAGCCCATCCGTTGCGCGAGGGCGTGGTCGCCGCTGGCACGCAGCCATCGGATGCCAAGGCGGGCCATGAGCGTGAGGAGTTGCTCCTCCGTGCGCAACTCGGTATGCGCACCGACACCTCCCCGATACGCGGAAATGCCGAATCGGGATTCCTTGCCGTCCGTGAATTCCCGGGCGGGCAGAACGCCCAAGCACACGTAGTCGACAACCGTGGCGCAATCGGTACGGGCCACCGTCTCCAGATAGACGGGTCCGACCCGATCCGTCTTGAGTTCGATCGGTGCCCGCACAACTTCCATGGAACAGCACTCATACCTCCGGCTTTCCTGGCCGATGACGCGGCCGTCGAAATCCCGGGCGACATATTGCAGATCGATACGTTGAGGCCCCGTGGTGGTTTGGACCATCTGAGCCTCCGCCACCAGCGGTTCATCGCATGATTCTCCAAGATAGAACGGCTCCTGGCTGACGACGCGCATCATCAGTGGGTCCCGGCCTGCTATCGCTACAGTCAGCGGCGTCATCACGGGCGATGCCTCGCCGATTGCAAATGCCACATTCGCCTGGAGCGCATTGTCCAGCCAAGGACGAGCCCGGTCCCGTGTGAAGAGGTAAATCTGCTGCGTTTGCGAGTCATACAGCGCCGGAAAGCCGTGGTCGTTGGCCATCACAAGAGAAACCTTGTCCCAAGTGAACCGGTCGGCCATCCCGGCAGTGAGTTGAAATGGGACGCCACCCTGGGGATGTTGATGCCAGCGTGCCGGCTTGATCTGCTCGGCAGGTTGCGCGCCCTCGGCGAGCGAGAAGGCTAACATCGCAGGTCCCTCGGAACGTGGCATGCCCTCTGCCGGGGAGATGCAGAAACACAGATGGAGCGTTTGTGGCATGAGCGTCCAGAGAACCGCCAACGCGCCTTTTTCGCAGCGATAGTCTACGTAGATTTCGGGAAATCCCGAATCGGGCGACTGCAGCGCAGTGGCGACATTCTCCACGTGAACCATTTCGGAAGGGGGAATGGTTTTGCGGAAGCGGCTCAGGGAAAGCAAGGGTCCGCTCCGTAGCTCGCAGGCAGGCATCTCGAACGCGCCGATTGTTCCAAGAAGAAGGTCCTGGCCGCTCTGACGCGCATACAGGTCAACGCGTCCGTCGAGATAAAACGCCACCGCGTACGTGTCGCCCTCGAACCGGTATGCGGGTGCGTCTGAAACACGCACTTCGGGCTTCGCGGCTGCCGGCGCGAATGCCAAGACTGCCAGCAAACAGAACAAGACGGCGCGATTCGCCGTTACTGAGAACCTCCACCTCCAAAGCATCACGTCCTCCAGAAAACGCTGTGCATATTCAAAGAACAGCCCTGACAAACGGGCAGATCCCCTTAAACGGCTCACGGACTGCCGGGGAATAGGCCTCCCATCCGCGCCACGCGAAGGATGCAGAGCTGCCGGGGCGGGAGCTCAAACGCGAGCCGGGTCCTGGAGCCGGAAACCGTGAACGGTTGTGAGACATTTCCCGGCTCGACGGAAAACGCATAGGCGCCGGGCGCAAGCAGGTACAATTCTGCTGCCATGGGCCGGGACTCTTGGCCGAAATGGAAGAGCTCTGCTTCGAACCCAGCTGTTCCGGAATCCGTAACGACAACAGCCAGGCCGCGCGGCGGGGTGAGCCAGCGAACGGCGTTGAGCGGGAAATAGCCCGCCGAGCCCGGGTCGCCGGTGGCAGTGGAGTACAACAGGTTCGTGTCGGGTAAGGCGATACCGGGAACCGCGTCGGGATACATGGAATTTTTCCCCAGCAACGACGGGAAGCGGAGTACACGATCTGTGTAGCGAACCTCGCTGGTGTATCCCTCGAAGTTGATGCGGAGCGCCTCGGAATTGGCCTTGAGGGCGGCGTCGAGGGGTCCGCGCTCTCCGGTTATCCGGAAGGCCGTGTACGGGCTGGCGTCACGGGCCAGCAACTGGTCCAGGTCAGTCTGGCCCGTCAAAAGCCGGTATTTCGCCACCACGCTTTCGAGGTATTCCATGCGGGCTGCGCACCATGCTTCAGTCCCTGGGGCGGGGGAAGTCTCTGGAGGATGCTTGAGGTATTCGAGGCGGATTCGGGCCATGGATTTGATGGGGTCGAGGTACTTGGGATTCTGCGTCATGTGGTACGTGAGAAGGAGGGTCTGGAGCATTTGGTCCATGGCGCTCGGCCAAGTGTACAAACCGCTTTCCTCGTGGTTCTCGGGTTTCCACCAATTCTCGCCGAGGCCGCCAATAGCGCCATCGGGCCAGTGAATAGCGCTCGGAATGATGCCAGCGGCCTTGCCGCGTTCATTTCGAGCGGCCGCGTCGACCCACGTGTCCATCCATGCCGTGAACAGGCGGCCGAGGCGTTCGTCGTTCGTGCGTTGCCAATAGAGCAGCGTGGGCTGGACGGCCCGGGGATGATAGACCGTATCGCAGGCCTGGCGGGGATCGGCGCTTACCCGGTCGACGCTGAAATAGGTGCTCTTGAACTGGAGGAACCCGCGCTCGTTTTGGCCGGTCCAGAGCGTTTCCATGAGATCGGCGAGGCGCAATGCGCGTCTGGCCCATTCGGGGTTGCCGGGTTCCAGGTGCATCATGGGCGTGATGACGTCGGCAGAATCCTCGGCCGTGTGCTCGACGTCGTAGATGTGAGCCGTGTAGCCGCCTTGCATGTGGTCTTGACTCATCAGTGCGTTCGAGAACCGCGCCTGAGCGGCCGTGATCTTGGGATCGTCGAATCCAATCAAGACCGGCACCCAGAACCGCCACATCTCGCAGTCATCGCCCCAGCCGCCCCCGTACTCGTTGTTTTCCTGCATTCGATGGTCAATCCACCAAGTGATGATATCGGCCAGGCGTTCGAGGCCTTCACGCTGATAGACAGCCCATCCCGGCGCACCAGGGATTTCTGGGAAGCGTTTGGCTGGGGGAACGGGCTCGCCCAGGTACATCCGAACGGTGGGGTTTTCCGGAAAAGCGGCCCTGGCGCGCTCAAACGCCTCTCGGGCGTTGTCAAACCACCCGCGCCGGTCATCAATAATCCCACCCACGCCCAACATGACCCAACACAACATTCGGCCGCGGTAAATATCGGTTATGGGATAGAGCGGGGAGTCCTTGGGCACACCGAAATCAAAATCCTCCTTCTTAAGGACCTCGTTGCCGAAGTACGGGAGGTACGGGCTTGTCATCCACCGGCCGATCTCGGAAATGAGGCGGTCCGCTTCGGCCTGGAGTTTCGGGTCCAAGCCGGGCAGGTCGCGCAACTGTTTGAGGTAGTCACGGCAGGCCGGATCATCGCCGGCGTTTCCTGCAAGCGAGATCAACCGGCTCACATCGTCTGGGGGATTGTCCGCCGCTGTGGCGCATGGCACGAGAAGCGCAAAGCCGAGAATAAACGTGGCCCAAGGCAGTCCGTGGCGTAAGAGTCTCCTGATACGGCATGCAGCATCTTGCATATGGCGCCCCCTCTTCCTCAGCAAGGATAGAAGCCGTCAGAGCGCGAGTCAAGGACCCCGGGTCGCCGCACCGCACTTTCAGGTTTGGGAACCCACTGCGCCGAAGAATTCCAGCGCGTTCCAGAACAGCAAGACGGCGAACACCGAGAGCAGCACGCCAAGGATCCGCATTACCCAGGCGTACGGTTTGCCCGAGAAGAAATGCCTCGATTTGCCGATCGACGCCGCGATTAGAACCTTTGAGCCTATGAGGCATGCATAGAAACCCAGTAGAAAGGCCATCGCGATGAAGGGGCTTTCAGCCCATCCCTTTATCATGATTGGAGAACCTACTGTGAGCCAGAAAAGGTATGGGTGCGGATTCAGGAAGTTTACGAGTACGCCCTTGCGCAGGGAGCGCGGCTCGGGTTGTTGCACGTTGGGTTCGAAAGCGCTGGTTCGGAAGCTCTCGTATGCCAAATACGATAGAAACAGGCTGCCGGCCAGCGTGATCCCGCCGAGAAGTACTCGGGAATCGGCCAGCCGTGTCAGCACAAGCGTGGATATCAAGATGATGGGCGCATCCGTAATCAGCGGGGCCATGGCCACCTTGATGCCTTCCCGGGGGCCATGTTTGAGCGATTGGGAAATGACAAGCGTCAAGAACGGGCCTGGTGAAAAGCCCGAAGACAGCCCAAGAACGACGCCTGCGATCAAGGAAGTAACCATGACGGTCCCCATTAGACAAGAGCAAAACGGGGGGAATCAACCACAACAATAAGGACATCCGAGCAGAAAACAAGTCCAGTCGAGCCCGCCCCTTGTGCGCGGAACCGCTGTGCATGCGCCCGCAAATCTTTCCGGTTACTCGGTTTCTCGAAAGACCTCCTTCCGGTTCGCCTTGACAATGGAAACGGCTCTTCCGGAGGCGGCAAGATGGTTTCCGCTGAATTGGATACGATGGGTCTTATCGCCGGTGATCTCGGCAAATGTTTTTGTGCCGTCAGCGGCCATGCAACCGCTGATGAGTGCGCTGCAGCAATCAACCAAGCGCAGAACGGGGTCATCCCCGGAAGAGGGACGCGCACGCAAGCCGTTGAGGCTAAGAACCTTCACATCGTCGCACAGGAGCGCGATCCCCGGACGGCCGGGGTCCGACGGTTGGGGAACTCCGGTGTCAGTCGTCCACTGGATGTCCCGGTTCTTGACAGCTTTGAGCCGATAGAAACCATCGTCATAGGCGAGACTCATGTCCGATATGGTCAATCCATTTACATGGCGGCAATACATGCCGTAGGTGGGCATTGACTTGAACATGTCGGCGCTCGGGTATTCGCCCTCCAACTCGGGAATGGCCTCGCCGGGAGGGCAATAGGGCACTCCGCCCGCATGATTGAGCTGGATGTTGGACAGGGCCACGTTGTGCACGTCGTGTCCCGGGATGCCCGTAATGGTTGAAGTCAGGGAAGCCCCAGTGGCGACGATATTCGAGATGCTGACGTTCTTGAGGGACCCGGGAACGGGTGTTTCCATATCCCTTCCGCGATTTCCCAGTCGAATGAAGATCGGCGCGCGGACACCGACCATGGTGATGTTGGATACGACCACGCCATCGATGTTGGAACCGTCCACGCTTTCGAGGCAGACACCGCCCGTCGCGGGATCCCCATTAAGCCCCGTGATGACGCAGTTGCTTACGGCAATTCTTTTGAAATCGCCGCTTGATTCCGTGCCGAGCTTGAATCCGTTGCATTCCGTGGCCAGCAGGCAGTTTGTCACGACCAGATTCTCCGTAGCCCGTCTTTCGCCCAAGGTGAAGCTGGCTTTGGGCACAATGGCATCGTCAACGGAGGCGATATCGCAGTTGGAGATACGGACGTTCCGGCAGGAGTCCGGGTCAATGCCGTCGCAATAGGCGTTGCGGATCGTGACGCCGTCGATGTTGACATAGTCCGTGCCGAGCATGCTGATGCAGTAATTGGGCGCGTTCAGGATGGTGATTCCCTTGATGTCGACGTAGCGGCAGCGTTTGAGCGCAATGGGTTTGGGCCCGCGGCGTTTCGTACGGTTGCCGTCTATGGTTCCCTGGCCAATGATGGCGATGCGCTCAACGTCTTCGCCCCAGATAAGCGCATAGTGGAAAAAGGAGGTCTCGCTGTCGGAGTCGTTCTTGAACCCCAATTCCTCGTAGGGGTCGTAGTCATTGTTGTCCTCGCTGCCTTTGATGGTTGCGCCGGCATCAAGCCATAACGTTACCCCTGTGCGGAGGTGGAGGCTGCCGCAAAGATACGTCCCGGGAGCGATATATACGGTTCCTCCGCCGGCGGCCGCGCATGCGTCCAGCGCATTCTGGATGGCAGCGGTATCTTTCGCGAGGCCGTCCCCGACAGCCCCAAACGTTTTCACTTCGAAAACAGCCCATGGAGGCGGAATCTGTTCCGCGGCACTTGCTGCCAGCCCAGCCATAGTAAGCAGCAGGGCCATAATCTGTAATGGACCGGTGGCTCTTGTCATGTTCATCGCGCCTCCTGTAACGGAAATCTCCGCTCGTTACCTGTTTGCGTTTGCCGGGGTCTTACTCCGGGCGCTCGTTCTCGGGAATGTGCACCAGCATCACCGAGCACTGGCCAAAAACGTCTCCGCGCAAGACGTCTCCCTCGTGCTCGACAAACGCGCCGTTCCAAACCATGAATAGCCGTTCACCCTTCTCATCGAGCTTGATCGAGAACGTTCCTCCCGCAGTGTAGCCGTATTTTTCGAAGTAGTACGGGAAAAAGAACACAAGGACTTTCCTGGTTCCCGTTCGGGTATCGTACTGAATCAGCGGGGAACCGTCAGAATAGCCGTGCCCGTGAGCGCCGGGGGCATAATAGACATACCGTCCGCTGGGACTTCGCGCCATTGATGCTGTGTAGCGCTGCTGCCCACACCAGTTCGGGCCTCTGTCGACGATCTCCTCTTTTACGGGGTCAAAGGTGAAGAGCTGCCCGCTCAGGGTCGCGCACCAAAACAGTCCATCCGGCCCGCGGTGTGCGGTGTGCGCGCGCATGGGCGCATACGTTCCCATGTCACGGTCCAATTCCGAGGGAGGGCTCGACGTTGCCGGGACATGGCACTCGAGGATTGAGAAGCGATTCTTGAACGGGTCGTATTTGAGGAAGTGCCGCTCGGGGTCGCGCTGGTGGGCGTTCGAGCAGTATACCATGCCGGTTTCTTCTTCGATGAGGAGGGCCCGCACGTACCAGGCCATGCCGTCAGGGAGGTATCCGGCCCAAAGGGTCCTTTGCTCGTTCACGTCCCACGCGAGGAATTCGGAGAACATGCCTACGGCGTACATGATGCCGCGCGTTGTGTCCATGCGGTGATAGGGCCACGAGGCGCGTTTCAGGGGAACACCGTAGTCAATGTAATTGCCCGTCAGAGGGTCGCAACTCATGATGTGGCCGCCGGTATAGCCGCTGGCGTAGTCTTCTTCGTCGGGTTCGGGGTACTTAGCCCAATAGGTGCAGAACCAGAGATGCTGGTTTTCAAGGTGCTTGCTCTGGTAGAAGTCAAGCCATCCGTGGACCTTGCCGTCCGTGAAGATCGAAACGCCGCGGCCGAGAGTCCTGTTGATTTCAGGAAGACACCTCGCCGTCCTGGCAGCGGGATCATACTCGACCGGGAAGATATGTCCGCCGTACTTTCCATGGTCTCCGATGCAGGAGTAGAACTTTCCAGTGCGCGTGTCATAGTTGGCCTGTGACCAACATGCCCAGGGGCCTGCCTCATTCGAGTTCGTGGATTGGGAGTCGACGGGAGATCTGCTGAAGAAGACCGGCTGGACGGGGATAATGCCGAAGTCGACGCGTGGCGGCTCGCTGGCAAGCACATACTCGGTACCCGCATACTTCGATACAGCAGGCGGCGGCTTGAGCATGCGCTTGCTATGGTCCGTGACCACTTTCCCGGAGTACAAGAGCCCCGCCCGATCGAGGCGTTCGGCCACGTGTTTCTTCGCCTGCTCTTCAGGACGCAGCCCGGGGGTTTCTTCTGTCATGGGTGCACCGCGAAGGAGGACACCATTCAGGCCAATAGGTTCGGGCGAAGCGCAACTCTCAGGCTCGGCGGACAATCCGCGCGCGGCACAAATCAAGGGAATGGCAAGAACGCCGAGAGTCAAACCGAGTCCGCTGTGATTCAAGCGACACCTCCTGCTACGGGACCACGAGGCGGGCACAAACACCCGAATGTCTGTGGAGGACACGGTTAGCGTACCGCATAATGGCCTTGTACTGTCAAGAACAGGCAGCGATGCTCGACACGCCTGCATTTGGACAAAGGATGGTCTTCGTGAAGCGCAGGCTTTTTATAGCTTCGCTACGAGTTCGGCGATAGCGGGATACGCGCCGGCGGTGTTGGCGACATCTTCCTTCAACAGGCGTACACCTTCCGGGATATGCTTGCGAAAATAGTCTTTGCGCCGGACAGTGGACAGGAAGCCGTAGGCGCCGAGAGCCTGCATGTGGCGCTGTAACCGGCAAATCGCGAGCGATTCGAGAAACGGCTGCTCGGAAAAATCCTCCCGCAAGCGCTGGGTTCGCAAATTGATGTAGTGCGCAAGCAGGCGGTCGCGCATGGCGTCGTCGAGCCTGTGGTAGGGGTCCCACAGCACGGCGGCGACATCATACGCGGGAGGCGCCATGCGCGCACCCTGGTAGTCGATGAAGCGGGGTACACCGCGCGTGATCATGATGTTCTGGGACTGGAAATCGCGGTGGATAATGGCTTTGGGGAGGGCGTCGGCCTGACGGGCGAGGCGCTCGAAGTCGTGGTCGAGCGCTTCGGCCGAGGCCGGATGCCGGCCGCACACGCCCTGGACGAAGCGTTCAAGAAAGTAGCTGGTCTCCCAGCGGAAGTAGTCATAGTCGAAGAGCCTGCTGGCGAGAAGCCCGCACTCATTGACGTGGGCCGAGGCGTCGACGTGGAGGGCGATGAGACTGTCCAGGATGCGCCGGTACATGTCTTCTGTTTCTTCGGCGGGACGCGGGAAGCGGAGATAGTTGTACAGGGAGAGGTCGCCGAGGTCTTCGAATTCGGCTCGCCTGGCCGCGGGGTCGAAGAAGAGCAGCTTCGGCACGGGGACGTTGTATCGGGCGAAGAACCGCGAATAGGCGATGTGCCGGTCGTAGTCCGTTTCGTCGGGCGGACACACCATACGGACGACCGTTCCCTGGCTATCCCAGGAACGGTAGTAGCGCCGCCCAGAGCCGCCAACGCCAATTGGAACCCCGTGCTCGGTGACGGGGAGGCCGAGGAACTCGGGTTCAGCGAGTGCGATGCGGAAGCCATCGCCCACGATGCAGTTCTCGTACCGGACGCCGGCCGCGACGTGCGCCCCCGGGAGGACGATACAGTTGCGCAGGGCGGCGCCGTCGTCGAGCATGGCGCCTTCCTCGATGACGATGTAGCCATCGAGGTCCACGTTCCGTCCGCGGACGCCGGCGGCGGCGTAAAGCCATTCTCCGTCACGGCGCAAGGCGTCAACGACCGCGGCTGCATAGGAGGCGGGAGTACCGATGTCGTGCCAGAGACAGCCCGTAAGGTCGATACTGCCGACGCTCCTGCCCGCCGAGACGGCGGCCAGCCAGGCGTCCACCACGTTGGATGCGCCGTCGGGCAAGTAGGCGAGAAACTCGGGGTTATACATTGCGATGCCGGTGAAGGCGAGGATGCGCGTTGTGCCCGGGCCCACTGTAACACCGCCCACGCCCACAACGCCGCCAGCACTGTTAACAGCGACCTTGTTGAACGCGGGACAGTCGTGGAGGGCCAGTGTAACGATGTTGTCGGATGCCTCGTGTGCCTTGAGGAGGGCGCCGAGGTCGATATCCGTCAAGATGTCCGAATTATGAACAACGAACGTGCTGTCTTTCAGGAGCGGCTGCGCGTTCTTGAGAGCGCCGCCGGTGCCGAGCAATGAATTCTCGCGAAAAGACGAGACGCGATCCCGATAGTGAGAGGCTTCGAGCCATGAGGCGATGGCGTCAGATTTGTGGTGCAGGTTGAGGGCGATACGGCGCACGGGAAGAGCGGAGACGCGCTCGAGTGCCCGGGACAGGAGCGAACGCCCCAGGACCGGCAGCAGAGGCTTGGGGATTTGTCGGGTAATTGGCCGTAAGCGTTGCCCGATACCGGCCGCCGGTATGAACGCATTTAACTTTCGCGACACGAAAGGTAATCCTCCTCAAACTTCGATAGATCATCGCACAATCGCAGGCGAGATTGAAATTTGCATTCTTTTCGAAAATGCCGCTCTTTGAAGACAAATGATGGGAGGTGCGAACGCCCGGATTCATCTGGCATCGAGCCGGTAATTTCGCCGTACGGACTGGCCGAAACTCTATCCTATGATGAAGCGAACCAGGAAAGGCCGCGAGGTCCAGCGGGCACGTACGCGCCGCAGTCCATACGCCGCCGCAATCATCAGGACCATCAGCACGACCTGGATGGCGAGGAACTGGAGCAAGGGTCTTGCGCCGAAGAGCGGCAGTATGACGTACTCACCGATGGCGAGGTGCAGAACATACATGAAAAGCGGGGCCTCCCCCAATGCCTGAAGCGGAGCGCAGGGCACATCGACAGAGATGTCACGTTTGCCGGCCATAGATTCACTGTCCGATACGCGAAGTGTTCATTGTTTCGCCACAAAAGGGGGGGACACGATTCTTCTGTCCCTGGAGGCAAGAAGGAACTGACATGGCCGCGCCGGCCCCGACGCGCAAATGGGAAGGCCTTCCCTTCAACCTCCCGAAGACGGATGCGGGACAGGCGCCCCGAAGCCGCCCGCTGATGACCGGAAGAAGCCCATTGTGCTGAACGAGGGCGTTGGAAGCGACACCGGCTCGGGGTCGTGCAGGACGCCATCGTCGGACACGAATACCTGGGAGACTTGGAAGCCGTCTTTCTGGTATGCGTAAAGCTGAACACCGAGGTCGGCTCTTACAGCGCCGGGCTGGCTCCAAAGATAGAATATCTTGGAGATACCCTGTGCCCGAAGGAGGTTCGGGCCGGGCAGGACCCCGTCTTCGATATAGTAACGGTTATCGAATTCGCCGGGCCTGCCTTTGCGTGTCCCCAGCCGTTCGGCATCGCACAACCATGCGACGGGGCCGGCGGTGGGATAGGCGACTCGCTTTTCCTCGAGCCACGAGGCGTAGCGCAGCATGGCGGCGAGGTTCTGCTCGGCTTTAAGCACCCCTTGGGGGTGAGGCCAGTTGTTAAAGGTGCAGACGAGGTCGCAGCCAGACGCAGCCAGCGCGGCGCCAAGGGCCACTGTTCTGGGTCCGGGCAAATCGACCACGAGCAGCGCATCGGGGGCAATCCATCCCGGGGCGCGGAATTCGCGTACGGGCCACGGATCGGCTTCGCAAGGGCCCACGAATTCGCGTTTGAGGTAGTCAATGGCTATAAACAGCGTGAGACAGTGAAACGGAGTCCAAGGTCCGTGCGGATGCGGCCCCCATACGCGGGAGAGGGCGCGAGCGTCGAGGAACTCTTTCCAATCGGCGGTGCCCCGGGCGTCAGGGACATCGGTGCGGCCGACGGCCAACTTGGCTCGGCGACGCAAGAAGGGGAAGCGGATTGCCCCGATAAACTCAAGCAGTTTCGACAGCGGTGACCACATAATAAGCCTCGTTGGTTGTGAATCCGACTTCGTCAGCGCGCGAATAGTAGCCGGCGAACGCGCCGTCTATGAGGTACACGCCCAGGGCCGGAAACAGCGCGCGGGTCCCGTCTGGAACCGGCAACGGCACAAAAGCGTGTTGAGCTATGTATGCTTGCGGGGTATTGGACGCCTCGGCGACCGCTTTCTCCCAGATAGGGGGCGGGCAGGTGCGGCCGATGGTCACGGCATCGCCCATTCGGCCGAATATCTTCTTCAGGACCCAGGTTTCCCGTTCGGCCAGATAGACAGGCGCCCGGTCCTTGCGAAAGAACTCTGTGTACGGCGTGTATTGATTGAGCAACGCGGTGTCGGGGGCGTCGAGCAACGGCACTTCGCGCCACAGAGCGTAGAGGCCCTTGCTCTGCCGTACCAGCCGTGAGAGTGGGTTAAGCACCGGGATCTTGGCGGCGGCCCGGCGCCAGTCTCGGATATTGTCCAGGTAGCCGTACCATTCTCCCGGGAAAAAGCGGAGAATCCAATCGACCTGCTGACCGAGCAGATGCGGAGGGCCAAAGCGGCCGCAGGTGAGGTGGCTGGGCGCGGCCAAGACGGTTTCGACGCCGCGTTGCCGGAGCAGTTCCGCCATTATCAGCATGTGTTGAAGGTCTTCCGCGTAGCCGGTGGCGTAAACGAGACCGGCCCGCCCGCCCGGGGGCAAAGAGTCCAGAAAGCTGCGGGCGAAATCCCCGCGAACCGAAGCCTGCGACAGCAGCCTGGCGAACAAATCATTGGCCGCGATGGACTCGTTGAAACCGCCTGGTGCGTCTTCGTTGAACTCGGGAATCATCCATCCGGACGCCGTTGCTATAAGGTCGTAGCGGACGATACTGTGGGGGTGAGGCTTCTCGGCGCGGATGATTTCCAGGGCCGCGGGGGGTATGCCCAAACGTCCCAACCACCGGGGCTCCTCAAGCACACGGGAGGCCGCTCTTCCGAGAGCGTCATGGATGCGGACGCAGCAGGCGACGGCATCCTCGTGTTCTTTGGGGCTGATCAGGAGGGCTTCGGATAGAACGCGCAACGTGCCACTGACATAGGCATCCCACTTGTGATAACGAAAGCGGAGTTCCTCGATCAGGGCCGTGAATTGAGCGGGTTCGATGGCGAGGGCTTCGATACGCACGGTTACCCTCCTCCGTAGACTCTGTCGATCATTTGACTCAGCAGCCACACGACTACCGTAAGACCGATGTACATGCTCTGTTCCAGGGCGCGCATCATTCTTGTCGGCGCCATCTTGCTGCCGCCGTAGACGATGAATTCGTGCCACACGAGCATGAGGACTATCGTGCCCATGCCGAGGATGCCATGCCGCCAGCCCCAGAAATCGCCGGCGACCCCTCTGAGGATAAGGGTAGACGCAGACACAGTGTACACCGCGGCGCTCCACGCCATGGTTTCATCGCGTTCCTGGCAAATCTGGCGCCGGAACCGGCCCGGCTCACGCCAGAGATACAGGGCCGTAGCCAATACCAACGTGGCGTAGCCCATCAGGAAGAAGCCCACCGGAATCCACCAGCCGCCCTCGGCCTCGCTCAAGGGGTCCGCCTCGCCCCAGAGACTGCCGCCAAACACAATCCCCGTTGACAGAGCAAACGCGGCGACAAACTGTGCGCCGGCCAGATTTTTGCGCTCGTAGATATCGCTGCGGAGGCGAAGTCCGAAGATCTGGGCGCCAATCTGGCCAAAGACCTTTGTGGCGGCATACGCCATCACGAGATAGAAAGCAACGTAGACGCCCTTAATGCTGGGATCTCCGTGGTACTGGATCACATAGGCGGTCCATATGACCGATGCCGCTATGGCCAGCCTGATGAGACCTATGCCAGGATTGCCTCGCGTGTAGACGCGCGGGAGCGACGAAACCCGCACCGCAAACGCGCCCGCGAGCCCGGCCACTCCCGATATTAGAAACACGAATGCTTCGTCGCCGCTCATGGTGCAAGACCCGATGCCAGCATGGCTGACCCCTCGTTTATGCTCCGCCTGCCTTACACAAGGAACCGTGCTTCGCGCGCGAATCCAAATCCGTTCCTACGCCGCAAACGGCGAGAGTATGCGAGACATTCCGGCTTGATGTCAATACCGCGGCAGGTTTTCGGGAGAGCCAGCGAGATGCGTACTGTTATCCATGGGCTCGAAGTGATTTGGACCCTCATGACATGTGATTCCAATATGGAGGGCCTCATCATTCTGAACCGTGGAAGCGATTGCCGCTGGAATTTGCCGGCGCCGTGCGAAGCTTCTAGAATGGCTTTTGGAACTGGCAGGGAACTTCAATGTGCGAGGGGAAAGACCTTGATATCCTTCGCATACGATAACAGGGAAGAGGCCATGCACATGAAAAAACGAACCCTTGGCAAGACGGGCTTGGAAGTTGGCGAGCTTTCGTTGGGGGCGGCGTTCATAACGGGAGGAGAAGCGGGCTTTGACGGCGCTTTGCCAATCGTCAGGCGCGCGTTCGAACTGGGTATTAACCTTGCTGACACGTCCGCCGATTACGGCGACAGCGAGAAGGCCCTGGGGCTCGCGCTGCGTACGCTGGGAGAGCCCTGTATCGTCTCCACAAAGCTCGGCCCGCGGCCGGGGCGTTCGTTCAACCCGAAGGACAAGGCGTGTTTGCGCCGCGTCTTTGAAGAGAGCCTCGAGCTTCTTCACAGGGATGTTATCGACATTTTGATGATTCACGAGCCTGACCGGCCAGGCGAGCTGGATTGGTACAACGACGGCATCCGTTTCGAGGGCCCAGTCGTTGAACTGTTGCAGGAACTCAAGCAGGAAGGTTTGATCAAATACACGGGACTTGGCGGAACAACCGCCTATGCACTGGCACGGATCATGGCAACGGGCGAGTACGATGTTGTTCTGACTGCTTTCAACAGCAGTCCTTTGTGGCGGGAGGCCATGATTGCGGTACTGCCGGAAGCGCGGAAACAGAACATGGGCGTCCTGCTCGGTTCGCCGACGCAACAGGGATGGTTGGCGCGGCGCTTTGACAAAGAGCTCGAAGAGGGCGCGCTGTTTTTGAGCCCGCCGCGCCGGGCTCAGCTCAAAGCGCTGTACGAGCTGTGTGACGACTGCCGCATAGAGATACCGGTGCTGTGTCTTCGGTGGGCCCTTGGTGTGCCGGGCATTTCGAGCGTACTGACGGGTCCGCGCACTGTGACACAGCTTGAACAGAACTTCCAGGCTGTCGAACAGGGCCCGCTGCCTGCCGAGGTTATCCGGCGGCTCGACGAGATTGCGTCAATGGTGCCATTCCGGCCCTATGACGAGCCAGCCCTGTGCCTGCTCGGCGACCCCGACTACTGGGGTCCCGGGCCTGCATAGTGCAAAGCAAAGAATAAAGCTCCAAACGGGGATGAGTTACGCGTCCCCCTTATCCCCTATACTCTCGGCGAATATTGTGCTAGGCTTGCATGGCAGAGGCAGACAAGCGGGCGGAACCGTTCGTGCCCGAGAACGAGGATGGAGGATGAAACCTGAAAAGAGCGGGATTCTGTTCCGCTGCCCGGCGATTCCCGCATTGGCCGCGCATGTGAGTGTATCGACGTCGTGCGCCGGCCGCGAGGAACTGGATCCGGGGGAGATGATTGCCGTTTCGGGCAGAGACTTTCAGGCGGGCGCGCCGTATGCGGAAGGCGATGACGATGAGTAACAAGGTCTCCGAATGGTGCATCGATCAGGGATTGCGGGAGTATCCGGAAGAGCCCGTTACAAACCCGTTCCACAACACTTGCGACGAGTTTTCCCGGCGCGTAATTCGCGGGGGAAGTCACGCATTTCCGTCCACTTACTCCCGCGTTGCCGACCGGGAGATGCACAAAGGGACATTTGGTTCTACCGAATGCGGATTCCGTATTGTCCGCGACCACTGGGAATAGGCCACGTGGGATGATCATACGGGCGCCGGACCAGGTGATATCGGTCATGGGTGGCGCTTGAAACAAGGGCGGGAATCGCCAGACGGAGTTGAACAGATGAAGACGCCGGAAAAGACTACTGCTTCCCCTACTGTGACGGCTGCGGCTCTGCGCGAACAATATAGTTGCGGGCCGGTAAGGTTTTCGGGCCGGGACGATGCGCTGTACGACCGCCATTTGATCTTCGATCGGGTCGTGACCCGGGAGAAGGCTTCGCCGCGGGACAAGTTTGAAGCGGCCGCGCGCGCCGTGCGCGACGTATTTTCGCAACGCTGGCTCAAAACGGAGCAGACCTACCAGCAGTGCAATGCGAAGCGGATCTATTATCTCTCGATGGAATACCTCACGGGCCGGGCGCTCGCGAATAATTGCGTGAACCTGCTACTGGCTCCCATCCTCAAGCCCTTTATTGAACAACATGAGAACGAAATGCGCGAGATCATCGAGCAGGAACCCGACGCGGGGCTAGGCAATGGCGGGCTTGGAAGGTTGGCTGCATGCTTTCTCGATTCCATGGCGACGCAGGCGCTGCCCGGCATGGGTTACGGGCTGCGCTATGAGTACGGCATTTTCCGCCAGGCGCTCCGCGACGGCTGGCAAACCGAGCAACCCGACCACTGGCTTGCCCGGCCCGATCCGTGGGAAGTGGCCCGGCCGGAGGAAGCGGTCGAGGTGAAACTCAACTGTTCGTTCGAAATTCGGGAGGGCGCGCTGCGGGTAGTGCAAGGAAGGCCATTGAATCTTATCGGCATTCCCTACGACCGGCCCGTGGTCGGCTACGGCGGCAAGACGATCAATACGCTTCGCCTGTGGGCCGCAAGCACGCCGGACTTCTTCGATTTTAATCAGTTCAGCAGCGGGGATTTCGTTGGCGCGCTCGCGGAAACTCTTACAGCGGAAACCTTGACCCGGGTCTTGTATCCCGACGACACCACCATCGTCGGGAAGGGCCTGCGTTTTCTCCAGGAATACTTTCTCGTCGCGTGTTCGCTGGGCGATCTGGTGCGGCGTTTTCGCGGGGCGGGCAACGACTGGTCCGCCCTTGCCGACAAGGCTGCCATTCAACTCAACGATACGCATCCGACCATGGCGGTGCCGGAACTGATGCGCCTGCTGTTGGACGAGGCGAAACTGGGCTGGGACGACGCCTGGAGTCTGACGCAGCGCACGCTTGCCTACACCAACCATACGCTGTTGCCCGAAGCACTCGAGAAATGGCCGGTGGGATGGTTCGAGAACCTTCTGCCGCGCCAGCTCGAGATCATTTACGAAATCAACCGGCGCTTCCTGGACGAAGTCCGCAAACGTTTCCCTGGCGACGAAGGCCGGGTGGCGCGCGTCAGCCTCATCGAAGAAGGCGCGCCCCGCCAGGTCCGGATGGCCCATCTCGCCATTGTCGGGTCACATAGCACCAACGGCGTGGCGGCACTGCACACGGAGTTGCTGAAACGGCGCGTCGTGCCCGATTTCGCCGCGATGTATCCGGAGCGGTTCAACAACAAGACCAACGGTGTCACGCCGCGGCGCTGGCTGTTGCTGGCGAATCCGCCCCTGTCCGCGGTCATCAGCGAGGCCATCGGCGACGGGTGGATCACCGACCTCGAGCAGTTGGAAAACCTGAAACCGCTGGCCGCCGACAAGGGTTTCCGCGAAGCGGTCCGCAAAGCCAAGCAAGAGGCCAAGATACGCTTTGCCGACTGGCTCAGGCGAGATGGCGGGCCTGCTGTGGACCCCGACACGCTCTTCGACACGCAGGTCAAACGCATTCATGAATACAAGCGCCAGCTCTTGAACGCCCTGCACATCGTCGTGCTGTACCAGCGTCTACGGGCAAATCCGAACCTTAACGTTGTGCCTCGCACATTCATTTTCGGCGGCAAGGCCGCACCCGCGTATCATCTGGCCAAGCTTGTGATCAAGTTTATCAACAATCTTGCGGCGACGATCGACGGCGATCCCGCCGTGACCGGGCGGCTCAAGGTGGTCTTCGTACCGGATTACCGGGTGTCGGCCGCCGAGCGTTTGATACCGGCGAGCGACGTTTCAGAGCAAATCTCGACGGCGGGGTTCGAGGCCAGCGGCACCAGCAACATGAAGTTCATGATGAACGGCGCCTTGACCATCGGCACGCGCGATGGCGCGACCATCGAAATGGCCAGGGAAGCCGGCGAGGAGAATTTCTTCCTTTTCGGCCTCACCGCCGAACAGGTCTCCGCCAGCGCCGGGTGGTATACCCCGCAGTGGCATTACGACAATGAACCCGAAACGCGGTCGGCACTTGATCTCATCGCCGGGGATCACTTCAGCCGTCATGAACCCGGCGCCTTCTCGCCCATCATTGACACGCTGTTGCGTCATGGCGATCACTACCGGCACCTGGCCGATCTGGGAAGCTACAGCGAGGCGCAGCACCGCCTGGGAGGCCTGTACACCGACCCGGACGGGTGGACGCGCCGGGTGGTGCTGAACATTGCCGCTTCGGGCAGATTCTCGAGCGATCGCACTATTTCTGAGTATGCGCGCGAGATCTGGCACGCAGGACCGGTCCCTGTTGATTGAGCGCGGGCGAGCCTTTGCCCGCGGGAGTGTTTGCGGAGCCCTGGACCAGCCCTTCCACCCGCGCAGGAGCATCTTTGAGTCGAAGGCCCTGCCCGACGAGAAACCCTGAGACTATTTCCCGATCTGGAGCATGCCCCATGCGGCAGCGATGAGGAGTCCCACGGTCAACCACGCGAGCACGAAGCCGACGAGATCTTCCCGATACCGTTTGAAGAACCCTTGCCACCGTTCGGCCGTGAACCAGCCGGGAAGATCCAGAAGGAGCAGTTCCTCTCCGCGCCCGGCCGCCAGTGGACGCACGCCGCTTTCGGGAGCGGCCTCTTCGTCGGTTGTTCGGCGCTGGTTATCGAAGAAGCGGTCAATTCTCTCTTTGTCTTCGGGGCGCGTGAGCAGACTGCCCAGGATCAAGGCCGCAAATCCTACTACCATCGCCCAGCCAAACGGGCCCGGCTTCCATGCGTATACAAGTTTGTAAACGCCCGTGTTGAGGAAGGCTGAAGCCTCTCCGTTTTGAGCGCGAAAAACTAACTCGCGAACCGCCTGGGACAGGGTTGAGAAGGTCTCCTGTCCGCCTCCGGGCTGGCAGGACATCAAATAGTTGAGCATGTAGTAGCTGAGGAATGCGCCAATGGTTGCGGCCCACGCACCGTACCGGTTCGCGCGTTTCCACAACATGCCTCCCAGGAACATGACGCCCATGAGCGCGGCGATGGTTTCGGTAAAGAGGAAGGCGTCCAAAACGCGTTCGACGGCGACGGCAAAGAGAATGCCCACCAACGTGAGGCCAAGGCCCGAAAGGCGGCCCATCCACAGGAGTTGCCTGTCGCTCGCGTTGGGATTGACATACTCTTTGTAGAGATTCCGGGTGAACAGCGCTCCGGTGTTGACCATAAAGTTCGAGCAGGTGGACATGTTGGCGGCGAGGATGCAGGCGATCATCAAGCCGGTCAGTCCCGGGGCGAGAAACTCACGGCATGCAAACCCGAAGGCGGCTTCGCCCTCGGGCAGTTCCATGCCGCGCTGGACGAGCAGCGCCGCCACGATGAGTCCCGTCAAGGCCCATCCGATGGTGCACAGGCGTTTGACGAACGTGCCGTATGTTTGGCCGACGCGTCCGGCGCGTTCCGTGTTTCCGGTCGCGGACAATGAGAGCATATGCGGTTGAGCGACGATTCCGACAATACCGTTGAGCGCCAGCATGGCTATCGTGAACACGGTGAGGCCGCTGACTTCGCTGTAGAGCGTGAAGAACTCGGGTGGGAGGCTGTCGTGGAGGCCGACGAACCCGCCGACCCTGGACAAACCGGAGGGGATAAGCATAACTGACAGCACGATGATGAGGAAGGACTGGACGAAATCGGTATAGGCGGAAGCGATGAGCCCTCCAAAGAAACTGTAGATGATGAAGGCGGCCGTCATGGCGAAGACGACCTCGTTCGGCGAGATGGCCTCGCCGCCCGTCGCTACTGAAATTGCTTTTCCCGCTCCTTTCAGCATCGCGCCCTGGTTGAACACGAAGTAGGCGATGGCAAAGATCGTGTAGACCATGGCAAGGCGGCGGCCGTACCGGTCCTCGACGATTTCGCCGATTGTCGTGCGCTCGCTTCGCCGGTACCAGGGGGCGAGCAGCCAGTAGAACGGCGTGATGAGCATATTCTTCCATTGGTACCAGATGGTTGCGAACCCGAACTCGCAGGTCGCTCCAGCCTGCGCAACGGGATGCTCCGCATGGGTGCCGGTGCCAAAGGCCTGTCCGACCATGATCCACCAGCGCAGGTTGCGGTCCCCCAGAAAGTAGCGGTTGCTGCTGCGAACCCGGCGGGCGACCCACAAACCGAAAAGCATGACGCCAACGAAGTAGCCGACAAGAACGATTCCGTCAAGCCGGGTGAATTGGGCCGGTTCATTCATGACCTGTGTTTCCCCAAGGTTACGAGTCCGAGACAGGCAGGGATGCAAATGCGGGCGCCAGCGTCCCTTGTGTGATACAGACCGTCATTGAATGGGATTTGACCACAATTCATGGGCAAGTTTCAACGGTACCGGATACGCTGACCAAACTCGATACAGCAGTCGTCACGTACTGCGGACTAACGCCCTGAGCAGGCTGGCTCCTAGCGGGCGAACCACCGAATAGCATAGTAGCCGTTGCCGCGGCGGAATTGCAGTGTGTAGGGATCGTTGAGCAACTGTGCACAATAGCCATCGCTCCGAGGCATCAGCCAGCCGAAGTCCCAGCCTTTGCTGACGTAGCGGAGCGGCACGGCAGGCCTGACCCGGACAGTAGGATGGGTTCCGGCGATAAAGAGCTTCTGCGCGGAGTAGTAGTAGGCCGAGCCAATGTGCACGTACAATTCATGGTCGACGGGCGGTCCTGCGTCTCCCGACAGATCGGCGCAGAGTCCCCGGATTGCGACCTTCAATTCGCAGCCCCGGGTAAAGGCATCTGCCAGAGTGTCTACGGAGCCGGACACGACAGAGCCGTCGGCGCGGTGGGACAGCAGCTCTTTCCAGTCATCGCGAACGAGGTAACGAAACACGTTGAAATCGTAAATGAAATTGCTGCTGGGCGCGTTGGTATCTGAGTCAAAACCGTCCTGCTGATGGTACTTGGGCATGTCCGAGTGATCGTCCAGGGGCGACGGCCCTGGTGTGCCCTTGGCGGGAGGACCGTCGAGGAAGGGCCTTGCGACAGCCTGCTGACCACCCTGGTTGTACATGAAAAAGGACATCGAGGGACGCGGCCCGAAACCATCTGGCAAGCTTATGGGCTGTCGGAGCGTCATAATCCCTGCGACGGCGCGGTCCTCGAGCAGGTAGGTTGTGCGAAACTCCGCGACCTCGCGGATAAGTTCCTTGCTGTCGGATGACGTGTCGATATGCTCGTTGTGGATGAACTCGGTCTGCACCTGGAGGTCAGCGCCCCGCCGGATGGCGTCCGCCAGGGCAGCGTTGCTGCCGGCGGTCACGTTGCGTTGTGAATCGAGTTCCACCGCGCAACGCCATGGCGATCTGAACGGGGCAGTCTCGTTATTCGATTCCGGGAGCGCCGGTGGAGACGCCGGCTCTGCTCCCATGGCATTTGCGATTGGCCACATCGCGGCTGCCGTAACAGTCGTTTGAAGCAGCGTTCGTCTTTCGAGTTTGTCAGGCGATTTCACCGGCTCGCTCCTTGATTCAGACCGAGATATTCACATCCCGGCATTATAGCGGGTAACTGCTTTCCCGAAAAGCCCGCCTGGCTCTGGCGGGGACCACTCTGTTGGAATTGCAGCATTGCCGATGGGCACTCGATTTTTCTGACAGGGGTGACAACAAGCGGATGTCAAATGGTTCTTTCCTTTTCCCGGGTGGGAAACCAGGTCGACGGCCTTGGTGCGGGCCCCAGGGAAACAGCAGTTCGTGGTACAGGAATCCCGTGTACCTGCAGTGCCTTAATGAAGGTCTTCGGACAGCGGCGACGCACGGAGCACGTGCCTTGGTCTTGATGTGCGGGGGCGAACATGCCGAGATTCACACGTTCGTGACCTATCGCGCCTGTCCCCTTCTCAACAAAGTCAGGGAACGCCTCTCGCGCAGTTGGGCATCGAGGCCCGCCATCACTGGTGACTTAATGCCCTGCCCGCGAAGGGCGTCCGAGTGCGGTATGTTTGAGGCCCGGACGTGTTTCGGCGGACGAATTTCCCGGGCGGGTTCGAATCCCGTGGATTACGAGCGCGGGGGCTTCGGGCGAACGAGGCCATCCGCCGCGACACGTTCACAATGCGTGGTTCCAGCCTGAGCCGTTCTTCTCTCGGTATGCCGCGTGGCCGAAATTGCAGACGTAGTCGGCCTCAACGCTGGCCCGGTACGCGACAAGATTGCGTAAAGCGTCTTCAAATAAGCGGCTATTCTCGTCGCTGGGCTTTTTTTCCGCGTTGGATTGGGCGGCCCGGACGGCGGCTGTCATCTCGGCATCCGTAAGACCTTTTTCCAGATAGGCGACTCGGCGCTCGGCCAGTTCGTCGCCGCTGGCCCCCTCGATAGCGGCACTGAGAAGCCCGCGCGCCTCGACAAAGGTCTCCGGCGGGAAGATGCGGTGTGCAATGCGCACATAGTTCTTGAAACCGCCTCCGGGGCGGCCTTGTGAATCCTGCTCTTCCCGGCAGATTCTCTCGACCGCGCTCGGGTCAAGTGAATCGGAGTGCTTCTCCCAATACTCGAAATAGCGTTGTACGGGCACTTGGGCCGGGCCGAAACCGGAATAATACTCATCAAGGATTCTGTCGGCGGACCAATCGGGGTGTTCGTGGATTCTGGCCAGGGTGTAGAGCGTTGGTCCTTGGGCACTGTAGGCGCCGAGCAGGGAATCGAACGCCGTGGCAATCATGCCCCTTTCCGCGGCATAGGTGAAATCAGCCGCCAGTTTCCGGGCGTAGAACACCGGCAGGTTGGTTCCGGCGTGGGTAAGGTTAGGCCGCAACACGAGGTGTTTCACGCCCGCATTTCTCCAGCCGTCCCAGTTCTCGCGGAATTCCCGGCTCTGCTCCTCCGTGTAGGGAAACCACAGAGGCGGAACGTACGAGATGATGACATCCTCGTTGAGTTCGACCGCTTTGGGCGCTTTCCAGTAATTGGCGTAAGCGTATCCAATGACCTTGGCGTCTTTGTCGACCTTCTTGGCTTCCTCTAACACGGAGAGGTAGAAAAGGGCGTACCGGTCGGCCAAGGACGGCCCTTCTTTGGACGCGGTGAACCGGCTCTGGCTCCAGGGGGCGACCCCCACGGAAAACCTGTGAGCACGGTCGGGAATGATTCCCTTGCCCCAATAGTCATGGTCTTTGAAGAGAGGATCCGGCGCGTCCCAGGACCGGCATGTCGGGCAGGCACACATGCCGGGCGTGTCGTTCTCGCAGGCATTCACAAACGGGCGGTACGGGATGTTGTCCGGATTTCTTTCCGGATGCTGGCTCCATTCGGAGACGATCTGGGCCCAAAGGGCTGGTTGTGAAACGCAAAGGGTGATGTTGGAGCCGTCGTCGCCTGGCAAAGGTTCGCGCTCGCCGTTCGGAAGCATGTTGAAGAACTCGGGGCGGGTTTGGCCGAACTTTTTCCAGTACTCCTGGAAATGATGCCCGTAGGCCATGTTTTGGACAGTCACGAGGCGGTGACGCAACAGGAACACCCTTTGGGCTTCCAGGAAGTTCTTCTTGTTCTCTTCCGAGGCCCATCCCAGCGCATCCGAAGGATAACCTGGTACGCAGAGTCTGGCCTCGAGATAGCGGGGAGCGCCGCTGCGGTTCACGGGACCCAATTCGATGGTTTTGGCGGCGGGAACGATTTCGCCCAGTTCCCCCGGCCAGAGCCATCGAACTCCCAGGTCGTTCTCGAGGAGGTCGTAGACGGCGAACAGGGTTCCCTGCCAGTTGGCGCACCATGCCGAGTCGACCTCGCCGCCCCGGAATCGATCCCGGCCGGCGAGAAAGAGACTGCCGCCCACGGTTCTCACGATATATCCCGAGGGCTCGATTGAAGTCACGTCGATGCCAACCTCAGACGTCTTGCGGCAGTTGCCGAGATAGATCAGGCCTTCATAACCGAGGGCCGCTTCCCTCTCGGGATAAATGGACAGCGTCGCCCCCGTCGCCTTCTCGACATGATGTTGGAGTTCTTCCGCAGCGAACCGTTCCGGCGGGATAGCTTCGTCGGGGATGATGATCGCAGTTTGAGCCTGCCGGTCTTTTGCCAGGCAGAGAACCTCCTGAGCGAGCGCAACATGGTTTCCCTTAAGAAGGAGCAGCGAGACGCAAAGGGCCATCATTTTGAAGAGTTTGGCCGCGCGGTTACGCAAATTTGGCCGATGGTTGACGCTTTGGCCGTACGTATTTATTTCTCCCTCGTCGGCGTGCAAATTGAAAAATCCCTCTCTTAAATGGTGATCGCCCAACTGGGCGGGTCGTTTGCACTGATGCCGGTCAAGACTGCACAGAACAATCTCTAGCTATAGCGGAGCAGAGCGGACGGCGCGCGCACGTTGCCGGAGGGCTGGTGCACCCTTGTTCCGGCGGTCATTGTCCAGAAGAAAGCCCCCAAGATCCAGGTACTGCCGCATCGTGTGCGCATAACATGATTCCCCAACGTTCTGAGGGGAAGTCGATCGATATTAACATATTCGGATGCGCTGTGAGAATCCATCCGTGGGCGGACATTCCACTGATTGCCGGGGCATAGTCGCGTTGCAGAGGGTGTCTTACGGGGACGTCCTGAAGGAGGCCGTCCTACCTTCTGCCGGACTCCAACGAATGGTGTATTCTTAGTCAGGAGATACGTACGAGCCGCCTGTGAATGGGGCGCATAGCGGGCAAAGGAATCGCAATATGAGAGTCACCGCGTTCTGCATTTGTCTGGGGTTGGCCATTCCGTCGGCAGCCGCTGTTCTCGAGGAAGAGCAACGCGCTGGCCCGGCGCCCGCCGTCTCGGATACGTCGACCGAGTGGCGGAACGACGGCGCGAACCTGGATGCTGTGCGGCTTATCAATGAAGCCTACGCGAAAACGCCCTTCAGCCGCGAGTTTGAAGGCGTGCTCGACCAGCCGCCCCTACGTATCACGTGGCAGATCGGGCCTAATGTACCTGTGGCGTGGAAGGGCGGGGTTGCTGGGTTAATCGGTGACGACATCTGCCTTGCGGGCGGACTTTGGATGCCGTCGCGAGCGAATCTGGCATATGCATTCAACCTCCCGACGCAGACGTATCGCGAGTTGCCACCGCCGCCGGTCTCTACGGAGTATACCCAGGGCGCATGTGATGGTTCGTACGTGTACCTCGTCGGGGGCCGTGGCGCGGGACGCACGGTGTACAGACTGGGGCGCAGCGGAGAGGATGCGTGGCAGTATGAGGAATTGCCGCTGCTGCCTGAAGCTGAGGGCGCAGGACGCTGGGTGGCCTCGGTCGCTCTGGTCCCCGGTCAATGGCTTTTCCTGGTCGGGGGCCATCCGACGGGCACTCCGACCGAGACACGCGATGCGCCAGCGCTTCCGGATTACCGGCTTCGCCTCGACGTGGCCGGGGCAAACTGGGAACTCATGGCCCCATACCCCGGAGGACCAAGGGCGCTGATGATTGCGGGCACGGCTCGCGGCAAGTTGTACGTGTTCGGCGGTTCTCATCCGGAACCAACGATGCGGAAAAACCACCTGGAACTGGCAAAGAAATACGGTCTCACGGCTCCATGGGGCGGGGTGCCGAACTACCGGGATGCGTACCAGTACGAGCCCGGCGCCAACTCATGGAAGCCCATTCGTTCCGCGCCTTTCCCGGTCGTGTCGGGGTGCGCCGTCGCGTTACAGGACCGATACATTCTGCTGATGGGCAGTACCGATGTGCGAACACTTCGCGTGGGCAAGACAACGGGAAGGCAAGACCCCTTTTGGACAGGATACGGGGATCGTATTCTGTGTTACGACGTCGAGCAGGACAATTACTCAAACGTGGGCGTGATGCCCTACGGCGTCGCCACCGCGCCGTGGGTGGCGTGCGGGGATACGTTATACGGTTTTGGAGGCGAGCCGGCGCATAGCTACAATGCGAACACTGAGAACGTTCTTCAGATAGGCACGATCGAGTGGCTCGTCTCAAAATAGGGGGAGGCAAACGGGACCCGCGGAAAGGCATGCTGGTTTTCGACGTCTACAGATGATGTTCGGCCCACCCATCTCACAGGGGTTTTCCGGCCTCATCTGCGGCAATCCGCTGGCCTGCTTCGCGGCGCTGGTCGATCTGCTCTCTGCTACGGTTGCGGTACTGCTGCAGAGACTCGATTTCGTACTGTGCGCACAGGTCACGAACGCGGACACCCGGTTTGATCGATCGGAGCAGGGTCCATCCTTCCTTCTCATATTTCTGTTCGACCTCGATCTCGGATGTGTGTTCCGCTAACAGCCGATCCAGCTTGCGCCTGGTGAAGTCTTCATGAACAAACGTACGGTCGAGGTCCAGCGTAGTAATGAACAGGTTTTCGCGAGGCGTTTCGGCTGGCGCCAGCGTAACGCCGGTGCAGTCGACGATGGTGCCCTCCCCCACGCCCACCACGTAGTAGTTGTGAACCGTCGCATACGCGTTAAGGGTCATACCTCCGGCGTAGGCGCTTGCCCAGAACATGACCTCGGCTCCCTGCATGGATGCGGCGTGCCAGAGTTCGGGGAAGTTGATATCGAAGCAGGTCAGAATGCTGATCCGGCCAAAGTCGGTATCAAAGATCTTTACGCCCTCGCGGCTGGCATGGAGGTTTTCATTCCAGAATACGAAGACCTTGCGATAATGGCCCGCGACGTGTCCTTCGCGGTCAACGAGCACGGCGGTGTTGTACTGTTCCTCGCCCGCCTGCTCACATATCGGACAGATCACGTACATTCTGTATTCAGCGGCCAGCTTTGCGACTGCAGTGACAACAGGCCCTGTAACGGGTTCTGGCGTCACCCCGCAAAACTCCTCCGGCAAGCACGCGATGTCTACATGATGCTCTCCGGCGGTCTTCAGGCAGTTCAGTGCAAGTTTGAGTTTGGCGTCGCGGTCCCCGCCAAAACCGATGGCAATTGCCGCCACCTTGACGTGACGTCCGGGCAGGTTGGGGTCTGAATGGGACGCCTCTGCCGCTACTGAAACGACTGGGAACAATGTACTGAGGGCTACCGACGCCAAGATGAACGTGGCCTTCATGGTGTCCTTCCTTTTCGCGATCGGTGTTCTGAGGGATCGCTGTATCCGTGCCATTCTCTACACAAGACCGAGTTCACGCGCTCGACGGCGGAGAAACTCGGCGCTGCGCTTGATCCCTTCGGGCGTAACCCGTTCAGGATTCAGTTCGAGGCAGAGCATGCCGCGGTAACCAATACCCGCAAGAGCGGCCAGTACCGCGTCGAAATCGATGTGCCCCGTCCCGATCTCGATGTGATCGTGTTCGCCGTCGTAGTCGTGAATGTGTACGTGGACGAGCAGATCGTCCAGGAAGCTGATCAAGTTGCCGATCCCATCGTAAGGTTTGTGGCCCGCGCCGTCGTTCAAGTACATGTGGCCGATGTCGAGCGTGACCCCGATATGTTTGCGCGGAGGATTCCGCAGCCATTCAAACCCTTGCATGAACTCGATGCCCACTTGGATTCCTGCAGCCTCGGCCGCACGCTCTAGCTGGTCCAGGGCATTCTGCCACGTTGCGGTGTCCGGGACATCGAGTTTCGGCGGATTGGGGTGAACGGTGACCACGTTTGCGCCAACGTCTCCGGCAAAGGCGAATGTTGTCTCCAGCTGTCTCAGGACGGCTGCGGGCGTTTCATGGGCAAGTTCGGCGGAGAACGGCGCATGAATCTCGCGACGTTTGAACGGAGCGAGCAAATCCCGCAGGCGCTGGCGCTCTTGCGCATCGGCCTGGGCCGGGTCGACGCCCCGCCACTTTCCGGGGTGGCCGGGCGAGGCATGGAAGGCAATGGACTCGAAGCCCGCTTCCTTCACCCACTGCACCTGCGCATCGAAGTCAAGGATGTCGCCGATACGCCAGCACATGAAGGCGAGATTCAGACATTCCAGCCCCTTATTTCTCGCTTCAGACCATACAGGCGTCCCGCCCGCGCCAGCAGCCATGGCCAGTGCCGCTTGCAGAAACCGCCTGCGAGACAGCATCCCGTTTCCCCTTCCAGAGTTCTGATAAGCGTTCCGAGGCCGCTGTCAGGATACGGCACTCGCGAGAACTTGGCCAATGAATAGAGATTACTTTGCCAGGTCCTATAGTTACAAGGTTCTGTTTAATGGCTCATACTGAAGCACCTCTCGACTGGTAACGAGCCATTTGCAGTAACAGCCGTTCGAAAAATGGCTGGAACCTACCACCAGACCGAGATGGGCGTAGCCGGCCAGACGCCCGAACGAAGGGTCTCGAGCATGTTGTTCAGTTCATCCCTGAGCCGCCCGAGCACGGCGCAGCGATAGCCCACGTCGCCGCCGAGATGGTCGAGGAGCGGCTGCGTGCGGTCATTTTCGCTCGCCGCAAGCTGGGCGGCGAGATGGCGTTCGAGCGTCTCGATTTCCTGCTCCAAGTCCGGCTCGCTGCTTCCGGCGGCGGCCGCCGCATGTGCTCGTTCAAACAGCTTGAGGTATTGGGCCGTGGCGCTGGCCAGTTCTCCTCCCGCCGTCAACGTCGATTCCAGCCATGCCAGATCGCGTACTGCTTCCGGGTCACGGCACTCAGCGCGGGCGCGCGCGATGAGTTCAGCGGCCTTGCGGTTCAGTTCAACCATCTCGGCATTGGCGTCGCGGAGGAGCCGAACCGCGTTCCATTGAGATGGGCCGAGTTCGCGCTGCCACTGGATCCCGTGACGTCTAAACGTTGAAAAGCGCCCTACCGGCATCAGCGTGTTCCAGACGGGCAAGAGAACGCTCGGGCGGTACATGGTCCTGCTCAACTCGTTAAGCGGCTGTATGCCTTCAAGCCGGTACATCTGGGCAACCCATTTTCCGGCTTCTTTGCCATAGAGGGAGCGGCAGGCCGCGTCGAGGAATGCGCCTTCGCCAAACAGCTCCGCGGGCTTTTCCTCGCCGGAACTCAGGCGCAAGAGCCGGCTTCTGAACTCGTCAAACAAGGACGGCGGGGCCATGTGTAGAAAGGCGCTGCCGTCCGGGTTCCACCCGTACTCGGCATTGAGCAGTTGCTGCGGCTCCTGGTACGCATTCCCGTTTCCGTTCAGGACAAGGCCTACCCCCTCGAAGCATTTATTGAACAGAGGCACGGGCAAGAACGGCACATTGTTGTCGTAGAGGTCGCCGCCGTAAAAGTGAATGACGCCGAAGGGCACGCCGCTGCCTTCGCGGTCGAGGGCGGCGCGCATCTCGCGGCACCGGAATGTGCGGGTATCCTGGTTGCAGAACTGCTCACGCAAGCCAATCATGATGTTCTTGTAATGCAGCTCGCGGCTCAAAGTGGCGAAGTATTCGAGATGGGCGTTCCACTCCGCGTCGGGTTCGGAGGCCTGAGTATAGTTGGGGCTGATCATATAGAGAATACAGTCGCGTGCGGCGTCGTAGTCTGTTTCATCAGATTTCACTTCGTTGATGCTGCCAGCGAGGGCGTTGTAGTACCAGCCGTAGGCTCCTGCCATGCCGTCCGCGGTGAAGATCGAGTCATTGGGCCATTGGGCGCGGCAATCGGGGCAACGCATCGCCCAGGACTCCTCGCATTCTTTGATGGAATTGATGTCGAGCCCGTGGAGATACAGCATGCCTGGTTCGACACGCCGCACGAAGTCCACAAGGTTCTCTTGCTTCTCCGCGAGAAGTTGGCGATTGCTTAGACACGTGCCCATCGTGCGCGTTGTCTCGACGCTCTCGGACGAAGGGTTTCCGCAACAGGCGTATACCTCGCCATCGGGGTATTCCCGGCGGTTCTGGAACACCGGCGCGTGGTACGGTGGAGGTCCGTATCCGGCGCTGTATCCCGTGTAGCAGAGGTGGATTCCGCGCGTGCGGGCAGCGCGGTTGAGGCGGCGCATCATGTCGGCGTAGCCCGGAAAACGGTCGGCGTTCCAGCCGACTCCGTCTACAATGACGACGTTGATCTTGTAACGGGCGCAAAGGTCCAATTTGCGCATCAGGCGCTTTTCATACTCTACGAGACCGTCGCCACGTTCATACGACCAGCCGCCAATCTCGGCAAAGAGGTTCCAGTTGTTTCCCCGGAATGGAAAAGAAGGGAAGTCCTCGACGATCAGGTGTCTCAGCGCGAGCCCTTTCTCCGCGGGTTCCAGGACTTGCCCCAAGGTTGATGCGGCATACAGGAGGCCGAGCGAGGTGCGGCTGTATAGGAGCACGGGCGCGTCTGCCACCGAGTAAATAACGTAGCCTTGGTCATGATCGAGCGATTTTGACTGTGCCAATTCCGGGGGAAGCATGGCTTCAACACCATCGCTCCGTTCTCCGCACATTACCACGTCATACGAATGAGGGTCGTGAACGCCGCGGTTCGCGAAGACGTTTGCGGGGGCAAGGTTTCCATTGTCTTCAAAGGCGTGGGACAGAGCGTCGACGGCGAGTCGCGCGGTGGGATTCTCCTCCCCGCATAGCAGGATGCGAAGCCCCTTATCGGAAGGGAAGAACCGTGCCGGAGCGGGCAGCATTTGAATAGACCTCGGCGTCGGGATCACGGCCGGACCGTTCGCGGCGGCCCAAGCGCGGGTCTCGCGCATGGACGAGACAAGCGCTGCCGCAACAAGCAGCAGCGACAGGATGGCGAATCGCTCAGCATACCGGCCTGCCATGTTTGGCGTCCTCCCAACAGGATAACCCGGCGATTATACAACGACGCGGCATACGCGCGATTCGTTGTCTTGAATCCGGGCACTTCTTCCACTAGGCTAGCTTTTCACGCGCGAAAATTGGCGATGACGGCGAGAGACGCTCTGCAGGCCACAATTACGCCACCGCAGGCGCCCTTCCCTGCTTGCCAGGAAGTGATTTGAGGAGGCCCAATGGTTGTATCGATCAGTTGCATGCTTCCGCTTTGCTTTCTTACGGGGGGAATTGGCGCGCCCGCCGGAGTTGTGAGTCCCGAACCACCGCCAAGCCCTCCGCAGAGCGAGTGGGCGTTTGTTGATGCGTTGGCTGCCCCCCTCACATGGAACCCGCACTGGGAAAGGACCGAGAAGAAGGCCGGCGAGGCCAGTCTGCTCGAGGGAGTGCGCATTGAGCCGGGGTTTCCCGATCCGGACAGTGTGTTGGAGACCGCGTATCAGGACCTGCGCGCCTTCTTCGAGAGCGTGGGCCTGCCCATCAACGGCCCGTACCGGATCACTACGGAACAGGTCTCAACACAGAGGTTCGAGACCTTTCGACTGGCCGTTTCAGAGAACGAATGCCGCATTCAGGCGGGCGATACCGAAGGTATCCGGCGCGGCATTTTCTTCCTCGAAGACCAGCTCATGGGCGCCGAAGGACCGTTTCTGCCGCTGGGGCAGATTGAACGCGCGCCCTTCATCCATACGCGCATCTCGCGCTGTTTTTTCGGGCCGATCAAGCGGCCTCCCAAGAACAAAGATGAGCTACTGGACGATGTGGATTACTATCCGGACGGATACCTGAACCGCATCGCCCACGATGGCGTGAACGGGCTTTGGCTCACGATCGAGTTCAAGGACATCTGCAAGACCTCGCTGACTTCCGTGATCGACCCGGACAGGGACAGGCGCCTGGAGAAGCTGCGCAAGACGGTTGCCAAATGCCGGCGTTACGGAATCAAGGTCTTCGTTTTCTGCATCGAGCCGCGCGTAATGTCTCCTGATAACCCGCTGCTCAAGGACCACCCCGAGCTGGGAAGCAAGGCCTTTTCGGGAAGCAGTCTGCTGTTTTGTCCTTTCTCTGACGCTGCGCAGACGTATTTGTATGAGGCCGTCCATGACATTTTCACTCAGGTACCCAATCTTGGCGGGCTGATAAACATCAGTTTCGGCGAACGTTCGACCACGTGTTTGAGCGCCGCGGACGAGAATTGGCGAGTGGCGTGTCCGGTCTGTGCGGAAAAGGCGCCGGGGGAGATTCTGCACGCCTCGCTTTCGGCCATGGAACGGGGCATGCACGCGGCCAATCCCGACGCAAAGCTAGTCTCCTGGCTCTACGTCCCTGGAAACGGTACGGGACTGCAACGAAGCACGGAGCCGCTGGTGGATATCGCCCGGCGCACGCCTTCCGGCGTGATTTGCCAGTACAACTTTGAGTCGGATGGAATGAAGATGCAACTGGGCAAAGAGCGTCACGCGGGCGACTATTGGCTCTCGTATATAGGACCAAGCGACATCTTCAAGAGCATCGCCGCCGCGGCAGGCGAGGCAGGCGTCGCGCTGGGCGCAAAATTGCAGGCATGCAACTCTTTTGAGGCCTCGACCGTGCCGTACATCCCCGTTCCTGGCAATCTCTACCAGAAGTACCGGGAGATGCGGCGGCTGGGGGTGACGAGCGTCATGCAATGCTGGTATATGGGGAACATGCCGTCGGTGATGCACCGCGCGGCCGCGAGCGTATTGCCCTTCGCGCCTGAAGGAATCACCGAGGATGAATTTCTGATGGAGCTGGCGCGCCGGGACTGGGGACCCGCGCATGCTGAACGCGTGGTGCGCGCCTGGCGGCGGTTTGCCGAAGCGTACGACAACTATCCCATCACGAACGCCTTCCAGTACTACGGTCCGATCACCGACGGGGTCGTGTGGCCGCTTCATTTGAGGCCCGTTCACAAGAATCTCTCGCCGGTGTGGATACAGGAGTTTCCCCCCAGCGGCGACCGGATTGGCGAGTGTTTCTCCGGGAACCACACACTGGAAGAGATGCTGGAACTCTGCAAACACATGTCGGACACGTGGCAGGCCGGGCTCGATGACCTTCTTGAACTTCAACCGCTGTGCGCGAACGACATTGAGCGCCAGCGCGACATTACGGTAGCCCAGGCGCTGGGGGTCCAATTCCGCACGGGGTACAACATCCTGCACTTCTATGACCTGCGCGAACGTCTTCTTTACGATTCAGCGGCGCCCAAAGCGGGGCTTCTGGAAGAGTTGCGCGCCATCGCTGAGGAAGAGATCGAGAACTCCGCAAGGATGGCTGCTCTATGCGAGATAAACCCTTTCCTTGGATTTCAGGCCGAGGCGGAAGGCTACACCTATTTCCCCGCTGAACTCCGCTGGCGCGCCGAGCGGTTACGCGATATGTTGCAGACCGAATTCGCCGAGGCCGCCCAAGCCATTGCCGCTGGCCAGAATGTGTTTCCGGAGGAATCCGGCCTGGCGGAGGGTCCGCTCATTTACCGGTGCCAGCGGGTGCCGGACACCTTTGCTGCCACATGGCAGGATGACGAGGCATGGGAGTCTCTGCCGGTTGCGTCCGCGCCCGCGGCGAGGTTCGCCTGGTTGTGGCGGGCCGCGCACGACGGGAAATTCTTATATGTCAGCGCGGAGTGCCCGCCGACGGAGCAATGGCGGCCTGTTTCGGTGAGCGTCGCGCTCGAGCCGACTCACATATATCCGCGCCGCACGTTCCGCGGGGACGTGCACGGGAATCGCACCGCCCGACTGGGCTGGCTGGTTCCGGACACTCCCTGGGAACTCGTCACGTCCAACGTTGATGGACGGCAGATATTCCGGTTACGCATTCCCATGGACGCGTTCCGCGGCGAGGCGGATGCGTCTCGTCCGATGCGGATCAACGTGGAAATCGCCGCGCTATCCCCTGACAACAAGAACCATGTGGTGGAGAGTTGGGCGCATCCCTCTGAGAAGCCGGTGCAGCCGCGGCTCGGGTATGGCGCGGACGACCCGGCGAAAATGGGCTGGCTGCGGCTGGAATGACCTTTCCCGTGGGCTCGTTCGGTGGACAGCGCAAGAGTGCCGAGCTGGCGCTCGGCGATCTCAGCGGGGCCATCTGCCTGACGTGATAAGCGGGCTAGGTATTTGGTTCCACGGGCACGATATCGCGCGCCGCGGCGGATGGGAACGTGTGTGAACGGCGGAATGCCTCGGCAAACTCGCATCCGGCCTGATATCCGCGAAACCGGGTCTGAATTTCGGCGTAGTGTGTGGGAGTTTTGCCGTACTGGCTGATGAGCCACGCGGCCTGGCTTTCGTGGCAGGCGATCATGCGCGCCTTGGTTTCCCAGTGGCCGGAGATGTCCACGTAGAACTCGGGCTGAAAATCGATGCCTGCCATGGTGTCGTAGAACCAGATTTCGTGGATGTGTCCGGCAGGCGGGTGGCCGGTTGGAATATTTGCTACGGTGGCCATGACGTGGGTATCCCAGACGATTTGGCCGGTGCGCGTATGGTCAGGATGGTAGTCACGGTCCTTGTCCGGGCAGACGATGATGTCAGGGCGAAACTGCCGGATGACGTCGACGACGTGACGGCGTACGTCGGGCGAATCATACAGGAATTCGTCATCGTAGCCCATCCAGAAGAAATCGGCCTTGATCAGGGCGGCGGCGTTGCGTGCCTCGCGTTCGCGGACGGCTGCTATCTCGTTTCGCGAGAGCGTGGGAGAGCCGACGTCTCCGCGGGTCATGACGGCGATACCGACGGGGTGGCCCTGTGCGGCGTATTTTGCAAGCGTGCCCGAACAGAATATCTCGACATCGTCGGGGTGTGCCCCGAAAGCCATGATGCGCATGTCCATTCCTCCTTGACGTTGCAGCGTGTGGCGCTGAAAACGGATTCCGCTTACCAGAATCGCCAATACAAGTAGAACCAGATGGCCGCGAAAAGAGCGTACCAGAGAGCGGCGCTCGCGTACCAGGGTCTCGCGGGTTCCAGCCGGACGTGTTCGGTCAGCAGGCTCGGCCGCCACAAGAAGGGTTCGGTGTTTTCTGATGGCGGCGCGGAGGTCGCGAGGGAGCCTGCGATAACAACGGCAAGCACGAGCAACTGTTGGAAGAAGCCCACATAGAGCCAGTGAAACGGCATGTGGATGCCAGCGATAAGCAGACCAAGAAGCACCGCCGTGCTAATGATGCCCGCTATCAGTCCGGCAAGCGCGCCGGTGGCATTGACGCGGCGCGAGAAAAGGCCCGCCAGGATGACCGTGATGATGGGCGTGGCGATAAACGTGATACCCTGTTGGAAGTAGAGGAAGATGCCGCCGAAGCGCTCGACCTGCGGCGCCAGTATTCCCGCAATCACCAGGGCCGACAGCGAGGCCATGCGGCCGACGGTCACAACGTCCCGCTCAGGGGCGCCGGGCCGGAGAAGTTTCTTGTAGACGTCCAGCGAGAAGATCGTCGCGGTCGAATTGGCCAAGGCGCTGACTGTGGACATCACGGCGGCAATAAAGCCGGCGAGGACGATGCCTCGCAGCCCCCATTCCGGCGCAAGATAGCGGAGCGAGAAGGCGAAGGCCTGGTCTACGGAGTCAAGCGGCTCCGCCTGGTGCATTTCATGGATCCAATGGTACACGATGAACCCGAGAAAACAGGTGACAAGGGGCCGCAAGAAATTGATGAACCCGGCAAAGACGATACCCATGATGCCATCCCACCTCGAGCGCGCCCCGAGTACCCGCTGGACCATGACCTGGTTGGCCGCGGAGTAGAAGACAAACAACCCGATTGTGCCGGCGAGGACGCCGAGGAACGGCGAGACCTCGTGGTCCGGCGGGCAGTACAAGTGGAAGCGTTCGGGATTGGCCTCAACCATGGCATGCCAGCCGCCAGGCACCTGATGCAGGGACACGAAAAAGAGAAGCAAACCGCCCCCGACGAGCATGAGGCACTGAAGGGCATCCGTCCACACAACCGACATGAGCCCGCCCTTGACGGTGTATGCGGCCACAAGAATTATCATGGCCCAGAGAATGTAGTAGAAGTTCCATCCCGTCAGGCTGGCGAAGGTCAGGCTGCCGCCGTACAGCACCGGCACCAGAAAGACGAAGATGTAGGCGAAAAGCATGATATAGCTGTAGATGTCGCCGCAGACCGAGCTGAACCGGCGGGAGAGCAGTTCGGGGACCGTCGAAATCCTGTTGCGGAGGTAGATGGGGATGAACACGATAATGAGCACGCTATAGACGGGGAGGAGCCACCATTCCCAGTTCGCGATGCCCATGCCGTGTTTGTAGGCCTGCCCGATGGTTCCGACGATCTGTTCGCTCGACACGCTGGTCGAGACGAACGCGGCGCCGATGATCCACCAGGGCAGTTTTCCTGAGGCCAGGAAGTAGTCTCGCGCGGTCCGGCCCTGTTTTCGGGAGGCCCACAGCCCAACGGCCAGGACCAGGAAAAGGGAAACCAGAATTACCGCGATATCAAGCGCGCTGAGAGTAAAAGTCATGCTGTATCACTCCACCCGCGGTTAGCAGCAGCACGGTCCGGAGCCGGACGCGGGTTGCAGCAAGTATTGGCGCACGTTACGCAGCGATTGGGCGTGGTCGCGCAGTTTCGGGAAGTACTCGAGACCGAATGCGCCCTTGTATCCGGTTTTCTCGATCGCGTGAAGGATACCGGGGTAGTTCAATTCGCCCTCATAATGCTCGCCTCGCCCGGGAACGCCGGCGGAATGAAAATGCCCGATGGCATCCATGTTCCGGCGAATGTGGTCTATGACGTTTCCTTCCATGATCTGCATGTGGTAGACATCGTAAAGCAGGCGCAAGGCGGGACTGCCAATGTCGCGCACGATGCCGGCGCCGACATCGGAAGAGCTGAGGCAATACCCCTTGTGGTCCACGAGGGTGTTGAGCGGTTCGAGAAGCAGCGTGAACTGGTGTTTTTCCGCCAGAGCAGCGGCTTCTCCGAGGGCCTTCTCGATGGTTGCCCTCATCTGTTCCCAGGAACGCCCGGGCGTTTCGTTGCCAGCGCAGGTGATGGCCTTCGAGCATCCGGCTGCCTTGCCGAACTCGATGCATTCAGCGACGCGCTCGAGGTAGCGTTTGTGGGTTTCGGACATGACCGGCGCTCCCCCCGTCGAACCATCGTCGGGCGGATTAACTACGAAGTTGTTAATGGCCACTCCGGCGGCGGCACAGGCCTGCCGGAGCGCTTTGGGGTCTTTGCGCTGCGCGCCGTCGGGGGCGTCCTGGGTCGAGTCGTGCATCCAGAACTCGACGCAGTTGTATCCGCATTCGGCGATGCGGGTAATGCGCTCCTCGGCCGGCGTGCCGGGGAACACGGTTTCGAGGCAAACATCCAGTTGCAGCATGGCAGTGTCTCCTGTGATTGGAATCGTGGTCTATGGCCAGTATGTGTGGTCCTCGCCCCATGAAATCCTATAGAAAAGCCCGCATTACCTTGTTAATACCGGCGGCGATGGCATCGCAATCGCTGTTTGAAAAGTGGCAGTTGATATCGAGAAGTATCGCGCGTGCGAGGAGGTCGTTCGTCCGCGGGCACATGGTGGCGCTGTACTCAGGCAACGCCTCGGGTGGCACGCCGCTCCAGGGGAGATTATCCGGGGCGACCGATTTCTGTCCGAGGATATGCTCCCAATAGGTATAGACATGCCAATCACGGACCGTGGTATCGTAGATCCCGCCGGCAGTCACGCCTTCGGCTTTCAGGGCCTCCAGGACCTTCCGTGTAGTGTCCGCATCCGGCAGAAACATGACGAGGCAGATGCCGGTGTCGCCCTCGGGGTCGGCAAGGCGCCGGAACGAAAGCCCCGGGAGAGGCTCGATGGCGTCTTTGATGCGCTTCTTGGCGCGGCGGTATCCTTCGAGCATTTCGCCGGCCCGGCGAATCTGGGCGAGCGCCACCGCGCCCTCGAGTTCGCTCATGCGGTAGTTTTCGCCGCAGAAAAGTTCGCCCTCGCGCCGTTCGCGCGCGAACCGGTCGGGCCGCCAGCAGGCCGCGCAATCGTGCCAGCTCTGAGCACGCGTGTAAAGCCACTCGTCGTCGGTTGTAACGAACCCTCCTTCCCCGCTCACGATAATCTTGTAATAGTCGAAGCTGAAACAGCCGATGGCGCCAATAGAACCCAGTTTTTGACCCTGGAAGGAGCCCCCGCCAGCCTGGGCCACGTCTTCGACCACGGGAATGCCATGGCGATTGGCGACATCCATGATCGCGTCCATCTGTGCAGAAGCGCCGCGCATATGCACGGGCGCGATGGCTTTTGTTCGCGCGGAGATCGCCTTCTCGACGGCGGCCGGGTCGAGGCAGAGGGTTTCGTCGATGTCGGTGATGACCGGGATGGCGTTGCAGGCGCCCACGGTGGCGGCCGTGGCGAAGAAGGTGTATCCGGGCACAATGACTTCGTCGCCGGCGCCGATTCCGAGAGCGCGATAACTCGCCACAAGCGCGGAGGTGCATGAATTGACGGCGAGGCAGTGTTTCACGCCGATGAGTTCGGCCATGGCGGTTTCAGCGGCGGCCACGCGGCTTGGCTTGGGGTTATAGTACCGGAACAGATGCGGGCCGGAGACGTTTTCATCGCCCAGGATAAGTTCCCGGAGCTTCTCCTTGCGGTCCCCGCTGAATTCCCACATATCAACGATTTCCCAGAGTTCCCGGGCGCCTATCTTGGCAGGGTACGGCCCCAGCGAGGGCACCGCCTTGGGGCCGCCGTGTATAGCAAGTTTTCCGCTGCTCATTCTTTCCTCCCTTTCGTAGCTTACAGTCCTTTGGGGGCCCTTGCCGTCAATAGTGTGCACGAACACGAATGGGGCCCGTGTCAGGCACGATGCGGATGCATTCCCTGGCAGGATCAATAGTGTACTCTTTTGCGCCGCTCACGTCGGCCGATTGAATCGCCTTGCCCTCGGGATGGCGCAGCCGTATTACCACGGCGCTGGGTATCTGTCGTTGCGGCGGCACGATTTCTGCGTCGACATGTCCGTCCGCCACATGCGAGATGATGGTGTAATCGACGGGGCCGAATACGGTTGGCGCGTGTCGCACGGCTACCTGCATGCCTTCGCGCAACCAGTTGTTCGTGACGAACGGCGCCAGCCATAACTCCTCTCCGCGCTCCTGCACGAACATCAGACGCGTCTGGTGCACGAAATACCCTGTTTCATGAGTCTTGTTGTATGCCCCGTTCATGAAATGCTCCCACAACGACAGGTCTTCGCGATTAAGCAGGGTCATGACGCTGTTGAAGTAGGTGCGGATGAATGGCTTGACGTCATCGCGCAAGGCGTGGACTTCGCCGGTGCGGGCATAATACGGCTGAACCTTGGCAAAGCCGCCGAGGTTGAACCAGTCCGCCTCGTTGGCCTGCTCATCTTCGTAGTAAAACCAGCCGGGCCGCAGGAATTGTACGTCTTCCATGTGGTTGATCATCCAGTCCGCCTGTGGACTTTCCGGGTCGATGATCCCGAACGGAACCATGTGGTGCGCGCCAAGCTCGATGTCGTAGCACCAGCTTCGGCCGCCGTCTTCGCCCACGTAGAGGTTCTCGACGGGGCACGGCGCATAGACTTGCGTCGGATATTCAGGGACCCACGTTCCGTCGCGCAATGGGAATACCGGCGCCTTGCTCTGCACCCAGGCGTATGCCCGGCGGATATCCTCTTCGTAGGCGGCGGCGTCCTCGAGCATTTCCTGCGCGCCGGGCCAGCCGGCATCCGCCATGGCCGCTGCCGCAGAACGCAGTCCTGCGCAGTAGTACCCGTTCAGATAGAAGTAATAGGCGTAGACTTCCCAGTCGGCGCCTACGCCGGGGGGCATCAATCCATATTCGGGCACTTTGTTACCCTGAGCATCCGTGTGCATGGTCTTCCGCCGCTCGCTCATGATCCAGCGGCAGACTTTCTCGACCCTGGGGGCCTGGGCCCGCATCCACTCGGGGTCGCGGGTAAGCTGGTAGTACTCGCCAAGGGTCCACAGATGCCAGCCCGTTCCCATGACCGTGTATCCGGTGGTGAGAAACCCAGCTTCGTTGTAACGGGCGATATAGTACTCGAGGGCTCGTCGCGCAAAGTCGAGATGGCCCATGGCCATCATGCCGCGGACCACCGAGTTGCCCTCGCTTTCGAGCGGGCCGTAGTACCAGGACGAGACCCACGGGGCGATTCGCACGCCGTCCTCATTGCGCGCCGCGAGCAGACAATGCATCTGCGACGCGGGGATGAGCTTGTCGAACAGGTTATCGGGCACATTGACCGGCATGGCCTCGTCCATGATGCGTTTCCAGTACGCTTCCGTACCGGCGACAAGCAGGTCAGGATTGGGCGCATCATCGAGGTCCGCCGCCTGAGCGCCTTCCCAACGGGGAAAATAGACCGTGAAACCGCGCTGTTCTTTAGCAGGGATGGGGCCGGTCACCCGCAGCACACCATTTCCGGGCTGGGCATCGAGTCCTTCCACATCGCTGAATTGAATGACCGCCAGCAGTTTGCCGTTCTTCTCGACCAATGCAGTTTTGCCCTCGATGCGCACTTCGGCGGGCGTTCCGGATTCGGCGTCCGCCGTGAATTGGAGGCTGAGGGCCGCCTCGGCAGAGGCAGCACCGTGATTGGTCGCGGTGAAGTCGGCCACTCCAAGGGGACGATACTGTAGATACCAAGGCGCTTCGGCGGGGGCCTCGGCCTTGCCGAAAGGCGCGACGAACGTGCGCTGGCGGTACAGGAGCGCGCCCTGGGTAACTGTCAGCACGGGAACCGGCATCCAATCGCGCTCGGGCTGGCGGCTTACGTTCTGTGACTGTCCGGTACCGAAAGCCGGCGTCATGCGGCAAGCGTAAGGCTTGTTGTACATGGTCTCGATATGATTGTAGACCTCGGGGCGGTCATCGAACTGGATGCCGCCCTCGCGTTCGACGATGAACTTCCGATTATCGCATGCCAGGGACAGCATCGTCGGGCCGAGGTCGGCGTCGAGACGGTGGACATAACGCATGGCTTGGGCGGATGTCTGGTCGGGAAACTCGCGGACGCGTTCGAGAAGGGTTTGCTTACCGGCGATGGACGCCAGGTAAGCGTCGATGGTCTGGGGTTTGGCCGCATCGCACACGAGAAGGCCCGCATGCTCGACGTACACGGCGCCCTTGTCAAGCACATCGTCCACGGCGACGCCGAACGCGCCGGCAGGCAGGCTGAATCGCAGGACCGTGCGGTCGGCCAACTGCCAGCGCCGCGCGGCCGAACAGCGGACTTCAAGCGGGAACACCTCGCCAAGGCTAAACGCGATGCGGTGAGGGTCGCCCTGTCCGACGAGCTCGCCGTTGTACATTTCGAGGGCGCCGTTTTGTGTCTGCGCGCCTCGCGTCTCGATGATGAGCCCTTTCTCGAGCCATCGCGAAGCGGTATAGGCATGCAGGGCTTGTACGCGGACCGGTCTGCCGCCGGACGGCAATATCCACCGCACCTTAAGCGTACCGGATTGCGCCTCGGGAGTGCCGCTCCAGTCGGGGTCGGCAATCCAGAGGTTGCCCTCAAGGGTTTGCGCCCCCGCGAGGGGCTTCCATTGGCCCTGCCAGCGCGATCCTCCGGGCGAGCCGCCACGGCGGGTCATCGACCAGTACTGGACCTCCGCCCCGTCGATGGTTACGGCAGCTTCGGCGAACTCGAGCGCGAGACGCTTGATGTGGCGGCGCTCGAGCCACTCGAGCCCGATGCACGCCCGGCCGTCCGGATAGACCTTGGCTTCGTACGCACCTTGCGGATCACGCGCGAGTTCGGTTCGCACAAACAGGTCGTCCTGGGGGATCGGCTGGACGCGGGCGGCCTTGGTTCCCTCGACGCGGGCCGGGTCCCATGCCGCGACGCACGCAAAGGGCGCGACGTCAACCGCGGCCGTCTTGGCATACGCGCGCGCGTCCGGGTTGGGCGCGAGCGCCGGATTAACCCAATTCGCCATGTCGCAGACGATGCCGTCGCCCGCGTTCTCGGTTACCAGACGCAATTCCGAGGCGTCTTTGACCGGCACGCGCACCTGTTGGGGAGGGTTGGTCTGGCGCATCACGCCGCTGTTGAACACCTCCTGGTCATCCACAAAAACCTTGAAGACAACTGTGCCGAGATCCTGCGTTTGGAGTTGTACGCCGCACTGCACCTCGAAGGTCAGGAATTGTCCCGCAAGAAAGAAGACCGTCTCAGAAGGGGCGTGGTCGCCCAGGCCCCTGTTGTAGGTCTGGTCCCCGATACGCAGCGGCTCGGCTTCCTTGTCTGGCGCGTGCGCGGCACAATCGATTCCCAGAACCCCCCAGCCCTGCGTGTGGTACACCATGTAATCCATCAAGGGTTTCATATCCGCTGCCGCCTCCTGTTGCTCGGATTGTGCAGTTGCCGGACTCGACATCGCAAACACGACCGCCAGGCAAATCGAGGTGACCAGAATGATTCTCATTGAAGTCCTTTCTCTCACGCGTACCCCAAGCCGCTCCGGTTCTGCGCGAGAGTACGGAACAATGGCTGCTCCAGCTCCGCACGTGAGATGCCCGGACCGGGAAACAGGTACGCTTTGTGCCTTTTCGGCGCTCCGTCTTTACTCGCCCCGGCCAGTGGTGTTAGTATATAGAGCAACAAGGAAACCATTATGAAGAACAGCGCATTGGATGTCAAGACGTTGGGCGCGAAGTTGCGCAAGTTGCGCGAATCTTCGGGCTATTCCTTGCGTGAACTGTCAGCACGCTCGGGGATCGCGGTGAGTTTCCTGTCGAAGGTCGAAACGGGGAAAGCATCCCCGACGATTATGAGCCTGCAGCGGATTCTCGAGGCGCTGAACGCGGAAGTAACGGAATTTTTCCGCGACGAGTCCAGCGAGGTTTCGGCGGACGCGATCCTTTTTCCGAGGGAGAAAATGCATGTGCTCGAGGAGGAAGACCGGACCTGGGTGTATGCGTTTCCGAGTCATCCGTCGGTCGAGATCGATTTGAGTTATGAGGAGTACCAACCGCATACGGGACTCGAGGAACTGGAGCGCCATCCCATGGACGTGTGCGGCCTTGTGCTAGAGGGAGAATTGACCATAGAGATTCCCGGACACGCGACCTACCGCGCGAGGAAGGGGGACGGCTTCTATCTCAAGGCAGGCACGCCGCACATCTCGCGCAACGAGAGCGGCAAGGTGTTGCGCCTCGTCGTTGCGAAACCGACCCGGTGGGCGCGTTCCGGCGTGTCACCGGCAAGCTCAGGGAAGCCGGGTCGAAAACGGCGGTAATTTGGTTCTGGACAGAACGTGGATATGATGTCGATCGCCCTATCCAGTAACGCCACAATGGCAGCTGACGCGCTTGAGATGAAGCCGACGCCGGGCGTTCCGGTGTGGATGCTCAACGTGATGGACACCGGCTTTCTCGAATCGTTTTCGGGGCACTCTCAAGGGGCGTACCGTGCGGACCCGGATGGCGTTTATATGGACTTTCAGCGCGCGGCAGGCGTCTGCATGATCGATCAGTATCTGGGCACCAACCCGCTCACGATGTCGGACTACGGGTTCGAGGATACGGCGCCGCGAACCGCCACGACCGGCGCGGAGCAGGTGATGCTCGATGGGATCTGCATCGACTCGCCGGAGGCCGTAGTTCAACACCTCGAACAGCAGGTATTTCCGGCTATGCAGTCCGAGACCGGTCGTGTAGCCGCTGCTGGTGCGCGCGAAGTCGATGGCGTCATTCAAAGCGAGCGGGAGATGCAGGCTTTCTTTGGACCAGAGATCCTCAAAGTGCCGCACGGAAGTAGTTTCGGCCATATGCCTGAACTGCGGTATGGCATTTACGGTTACGTCAACTATTTCATGGCGTATACCGTGTATCCGGAGATTATGGAGCGCGACTTCGCTCTCCAGGGAGAACTCGCTTATCACAGGAACCGTTTAGCCGCCCGCGCCATGCTCCAGGGCGCATTGCCGGGGGTAGTACGCCTCGACCACGACATGGCTGACTCAAAAGGCACCCTGATCGACGTGCGTACGCTCGACCGCATCTGGTTTCCTCATTTCGCGCATGCCATTCAGCCCTATCTCGAAGGGGGCATTCGTCTCCTATGGCATTGCGACGGAAACCTCATGGAGATGGTGCCGCGCCTGCTTGAAGCGGGAATCGGCGGCTTTCAGGGCTTTCAGTACGAAGACGGCATGGACTATTTACGGCTCTGCCGTATGACCACGCGTGACGCGGAGCCGCTGATGATCTGGGCCGGCGCGTCCGTTACGCGCACTCTGCCCTTCGGGAGCCCCGACGACGTCCGCAACGAGATCCGGTGGCTCGCGGAAAACGGGCCGCGAGTGGGGATGTTTCTCGGCGCGAGCAGTTCGATCACGCCCGGCGTCCCCCACGAGAACCTCCGCGCGCTCATCGAGGCTCTGAATTACTACCGTACGCATCCGCGAAGACAGGCCCAGTCTCTGTAGCGACAGCGACGAGTTGACATCCGGGCGCCGTCGTTTGCGTGTCTACACGGTCTTGTCTCCCACGGCCGCAATCCACTGCCGTGTGAACTCGACCGTTTCCAGCTCGATATCGCACACGTTGCTTGCGAGAAAGATCATGCCCTCGATGCGGCCCTGGCGCATCCATTCTCGTCCGAGTGTGCATTGCTTCTTCATCGAGTCGAGCGGCATCGGCGCACGATTGCCGTAATCCCAAAGATAACAGCCGAGAAGCTTGCCCTGTTTCGGCGCAACGCGCTCGAGCCGTTCGAAACTGCGCTCGAGTGATTGAAGCTCTTCCGATTTCCATGTCCAGAAGGTTATCTTGTCGCAATACTCCAGGTGCGACTGGATTGGAAGCTCTATCTGCTGTTGATAGACCACCACATAGAGGTCGCGCCTGACGGAATCGATGGTGAGCTGGGAACGGAGTTCGCGAAGCTGTTCAGGGGCGAGGGCGCCTCGGCCATTGCTCTGGAAGAAGTCGTCCATGACGAACCCAACGATGTTGGGAAACCGGCGCGCCAAATCGAGCACATGCTTTCGTTCCTCTTCACTGGTTTCGGCACTTGCGCCCGTCAGCGACCAAACCACGCGTTTCAATGGCCGGAAAGATATGGCGTAGGGCTCGAAGGGCATGGACGGCTCGCCTTGGTATCGGATCATGAGGAGGTTGGGTACGCCGAGATAGAACGCGCCTTCCGCGGGCGTCATGCGGGATGGACTCGGGAGGTTCCACTCCTTGTTATGGGCGCCCGGTGCATGCGCCCAGATCCAGAGTCTGTCCCGCACCGTTCCATCGTTCGCGGCGGCAGTGGGCGGGGAATTCTCGGGGCCGGCTGCCGTCGTGGCTGCCGCAACGGCGCTCATTTGGAGGAATTCCCTCCGGCTTGATGGAAATGAACCCATCTTGTAGCTCCCGGCGCTCAACGCCAAATCGCCTCTGAAAAACGCAGGGGTCCGACAATCCAAGATAGCATGTTACGAATCCGAAAGATGATAAGCAGGTGCCTCTCCATACTGCAAGGAGGATGGGATTTGAGGCGCGCCTTTACTTGGTTGTCGCCGGCGAGGCGTATTCCGAAGGCGCTATGCCCATTCCCTTATTGAGGCAGGGGGAGTCTTTCGTGAGCCGGAAATCGCCGTTGGCGGGATCTTCAAACAGGGGGTCGGCCCAGATCGAGTGCGCATCCTTTCCGCTTTCCGCCTGGTATTCGGCAAATTGCGTGCAGTCATACGTCTTGTCTCCGAAGAGGAACGACGTGCCCTTGCTCTGATACCAGCAGTTGTTGTCGAGGATGACGGTCGAGACTTCCTCGGGGCGCCATCCCGCCATATCCAGCAAGAACTGGGTGGACTCGTAGAAGATGTTGTTGCGGATGAAGACGTTGGTCAACTTGGCCTGTGTGCGGCGCATGCCAACGTTTCTGCCATGGGGGTCCGACCGCTGCGCGTGTCCCCAGCCAAAGCCGGCGAACGCGCAGATATTGTTCTCGAAGTAGATGTCGTGGGTCGAGGAGTTCTCGGGACGGCTCCAGTACTCATAGAGCCACTCGCAGTTCCAGACGACGTTGTTGCGGTAAGCGATGTTGTACTGCTCGGTGTTCGGAATGCCGCTCTGATTGCTCAGCCCGGTATCGTAGATTTGCCAAATCCGGCATCTTTCCACCAGATTGTCGTGGGCGGGGCCCCAGAACTCTACGGCATTGCCGAATCGCACAATGCGTTCGCCCAATCCCAACTCGCCTCCTCCGATGTAGCTGAACTCGCAATCCCTGACGATGATATGGTGTGTGTCGCCGCCTCCGATGCCGTGCGCAGCGCCGTATTTCAATGCAAGGTTCTCGTAGATGATGTGGCAGCGCTTCGTCTGATTGATGATATGCTTGTTGACGGCGCATTCGATATCGGAATAGCGCTCGGCAGGGTTGCCAATGCTGAAGAGGTAGAGACGCCAGGTGTTCTTGTCAAACCAGAATTCGCCCTGCGTGTCCAGCTCTTCGCGGTTCCAAACCTTGACGCCCACGGACGCTTCCTGGTCGAAGATGATGTTGCCGACGTCGTTCTTGAAGAATTCCCCGCTGCATTCGACAAAGCTGAGCGAGTCCAGCCACAGCGTTGCGCCGGCTGGGAGGTCATGCCCGAGAAAGAATGTCAGCCGTGCGTCGTTGGATGTTTCGGCCGCCGAATACCAGAACCGGTGATGCGACCAGTCGAGACCCACTGGAGAAACCGTATCGGGCGCGGGCAGGCCGTAGTTGGACCAAGGCGCGTTCCGCTCCATGAGGGTTGGGGGCGGTATGTTGATCGGCTGGCTGCACCGGGCGCGAAACGTGACCTGATACAGTTTGTGGCGCGTGATCGGGATGCCGGCGGTGTAGAGTTGTACATGCGAGCCGAGGGTAGCCCCCTGGACACAATGAAGTCTCAGCCCGGCGGGGGCGGAATCGAACGTGGAGGCGTCTTGGGCAACCTCCACCACAGCGCCGCTTTCCGTGTGGGTGGTCCACGAGGCCAGGCCCTCCGCGAACGAGCCGTTGGGGAGCAACTCGATATTTCCCGGCTGGGGCTCGGCGGCCGCCCAGATGTTATTGCCCATGTCCTCCCAGTCAGCGGGGTCGTTTCTTTCAAGGGAACCCATCAGGAGCGGTTTGGAACCTTCGCCGTATGCACCGTATGTGATCGGCGCATCGAGGCTTCCGTTCTGGGGTATGAGCGTTCCACGCCACCCGCCGCCGCGCTCGAACAGTACCGAATCGCCTGGTTGCAGAGGGGCGTCGCTTACGTGGTTGAGAGAGGCCCATGCGGATTGAGGGGATTTGCCGTCAGCGTCATCGGAACCCTTGTTGGAAACATAGTAGGCTGAGCCCCGCGCAGACGAGGCGCACACGATGAAGACCGCACACAGAGTAAAGGATGCGCGCAGGAGCTGCCGCGATGGCACAAGACAGGCCGTTTGACGCCTGGAATAACACTTTGTGTTCATCCTGCTGGTTTGCCTTTCTGCCTCAGGCTGTGTACCGTTCCGTTTCGAGCTCGCGCACCTGAAGACCGGCGGGCGTCACGCGGACATGCAGCAAGCCCAGCGGGGCGCGGCCGAAATTCCAGCAGCAGGAACGCACATTGAAACAGCGGGTCTCGCCGATGGAGTATTCCTCAGTAGGTTTGTGAAGGTGGCCGAAGAACAAGGCTTGGGGCTTGGTCCGTTCCACCAGTTCGCGAAACCACCGCGAGTCGTTTCGGCTGAGGTACATGGTCACGTCGGCGCCGTCGGGTTGGGGCGGTATGTGGGCAAACAGAATTTTCGGTTCGGGCTGGGCAAGTTCTTGCTCAAGCCATTCACACTGACCTGCCGGAGAGATGGTTTCCGAACACAGATGCCCCACGTGGTCGCCGCCACTACCGGCATCGCACATCGCAACAAACCGGACGCCCTTGTGAACAAAGCTGTAGTAGTCGGACTCCTTGCCATCACGCTCGAAGCCGCGGCCAAACACTTGCCGCAGTTGTTGCCGTTTCTCGCGGGACGATTCGTGGTTCCCCGCGGTGGCATAAACGGGAATAGCCAGCTTATCTTCGTGTCCCAGGAGCGCCCAGGGGTGCACGTCCCCCGCAACAAGCAGGAAATCCGGCCGCTCGGCCTCGTCGAGACCCTGAAGAACTTCGAAGCACCGCACGAACTTCGCCACGCCGTCGCCCATGGTTTCGAGCCCTTCTTTGGGCGGTTCGCCGCAGTGGGGATCGGCGGCAACACAGAAGCAGAAAGATTCGGGTTGGAGGGCCGTGGTTGCGGCCTGTCCGTCCGCCGCATTTGCCGACGGGGCGGAGAAACCAGCAGCCGTTACCGCGGCGGCGCCCGCCATTGTTTGCCTGATAAAATCTCTTCGTGCGATCTTCATGAATCCAGCTCCTTCTCGTGCGCGGATTGCAGGGCCTGGCTGCTCGAAACCCGGTTCGCGGGAAGCGCCCGGGGTCAATGCACGTTCACACCGTGGGCTTTCAAGTATTGTTTGAGTTCGGGGATCGCGACAATCTTGAAATGGAACACCGACGCGGCAAGCAGAATCGTAGCGCCCGCCTCGACGGCCTCGTAGAAATGCTCGAGTTTGCCCGCTCCACCCGAGGCAACGATGTCTGCGTTCACGGCGTCCGCCATAGCGCGTATCACAGGCAGGTCGTATCCCGTCTTCGCGCCGTCGCCGGCTTTGCTGGTGGGAAGAATGCACCCCACGCCGAACCCGTCTACGCGTTTGGCCCATTCAACGGCGTCCGCGCCGGTCGCCGTCCTGCCGCCGTCGATGTACACCTCATAGCCCGAGGGCAACGCGCCGTTCTGGTCCACATCAATGGCGACGGTCACCGCTCCGGCGCCGAATTCTTTTACCATTGCCTGAATGATCCCGGGATTTCGGAATGCGGCACTGCTGACGGAAACCTTGTCGGCGCCGGCGTTGAGCACGGCTTCGGCGGATGCAAGGTCGGCAATCCCGCCGCCCACGGTAAAAGGCACAGTGACCGCGTCCGCGGTGCGCCTGACCACGTCGAGCATCGTGGCGCGACCTTCGACCGTGGCCGTGATGTCGAGGAGCGCGAGTTCGTCCGCCCCCGCATCGCAATAGGCGCGGGCACACTCGACGGGATCTCCTGCGTCACGAATATCCACAAAATGGACCCCCTTGACCACACGGCCATTTTGCATATCCAAACACGGCATAATGCTGATCTTCTTATTCAAGAGGCGCCTCCATTTCGCGTATCCCAGCGATAGATGCGACTGAACCAATTGTCACGGGCAGCTTCATGAAATCATGAGTATACCTCTCCCGCATTCCGCGGGTCCAAAGGCTGCTGAAATCGGGGACACGTAGTCGCGCCGAGGACAGCGCTTGGTACATGTCCC
>DAOLNV010000027.1:0-57717 GCA_035416745.1 Candidatus Hydrogenedentota bacterium
TCGTACGAGTCGCTGCCGTCCAATGTGATTGTCCGGCCGGTGAGCGCGTTGATCTGGTCATCGCCCGCGTCCGCAACCGGCGCATCGTTGACCGGCGTGACCGTGATGGTCACCGCCGCTTCGTTGCCGTCGATTGCTCCGTCGTTGGCCCTGTACGTAAAGCTGTCCGCGCCGTTGTAATTCGCCTCGGGCGTGTATACGAACGAACCATCCGGGTCAAGCGTCAGAGTGCCATGGCCGGGGCCACTCACCAGCACCGCCGTCCGAGCATCGCCCTCCGCATCGGTATCGTTGCCCAGCACGCCCGGCGCGGTCACTGTCAGCGCACCGTCCTCGGCCACGGTGTACGCGTCATTTGCACTTACAGGCGGGTCGTTAACCGGCGTTACCGTAATCGAAACAACCGCCGCAAGACTCACCAGAATCTGATCGCTGGCTGCGTATCTGAAGCTGTCTGGTCCGTGGTAATCATGTGCGGGCGTATAGATGAACGAACCGTTGGACCTCAGAGTGAGCGTTCCGTGGCTCACGCCTGTCAGCAGCACCGCAGTCAAGTTGTTGCCGTCCGCGTCGCTGTCGTTGCCCAGGACGCCCGGAACGGCCACCGTCAACGTCTGGTCCTCAGCGATTGTGTATAAATCATTCGCGGCTACCGGCCGATCATTGACGGGGGTTACCGTGATGCTCACTGTCGCTACGTTGCTATCCAATTCACCATCGCTGGCTTGATAGGTGAAGCTGTCTGGTCCGTTGTAGTTCGCCGCCGGCACGTACGAAAACGAGCCGTTGGCGTTCAATGTCAGAGCGCCATGGCTCACGCCGCTTACCAGCACCGCCGTCAAGGCGTCGCCATCGGGGTCTGTATCGTTGCCTAAAACGCCCGGCGCACTCACTGTCCGGACCGCGTCTTCGCCCACCGCGTAAGCGTCGGCATTGGCTACAGGAGGCTGATTCTGTCTCGGAATAGCCGTCTCCAGAACAGGCGTTAGAATTGAACCCCCGCCAAGGCGGTATTCAGCGTACCCGGACAGAATCTGAGTACCACTTTCATCAAATGGGACATTGACTCTGTAGACAAACGTCGCCGGGAAACCCGGCACAGAGAGATACGCGAATTGAAGCTGCCCTGCCGCACCGGGCGCGGGAGCGATTACGGGGTAAGGTCCGCTCACATAGCTGTCGTATGTCCAGCCGCCTGGGAGAGTCTCATACAGGGCCAGGGCGGTGACTGGGGCGGCGCCTTCCATGTTGAAAGTCACTGCAATGTCCAGGGTCTGGCCCGACAGGTAATATCCCTGCGGAATAACTCTCTCTATTGTGAGAATCGTCTCTTGCGCACCGGCAGGGCCGGTGCTGGCGAAAATGAGGATAAGCACGAACGTGCCGTATAGACAGGCCCTCGCCCATTCTGAATGTCTTCCCGCGTACCACATTCCTGGCTCCTTTCAGCGACTTCAGTGCATGGTGAACCGAGATATGGCGTCGCCAGCAAGCTGTCGAAATAGGACGTGCCATGATTCAAAAGTGCGATACCCAAACCAAACTCTCGCTCATACCTGGAAGCCCGGGCCTCAAGAACCCCCTTTGTCAAGTAAATACCCCTGCTTGGAAGACCCGTATAGCTGTATGCCTATCCCAATGTCGATGCTATTCCGAGTAAATGTTAGCAAACTCCATGCCTATATACAATGTTTTTCGGCATTTACGGTAAATCAGCGTGGCAGACATTCAGGGTCTCGGGGGTTCTTGAAAAAAGGGCCTGTGTTTGTGGTATCTGGTCTTTCTTGCACGAAATGGCGCGGGTGCCTTTGCACCAGTGGTCATTTCGTCAGGCAGGTATCACCACTTTCCGGCCATGGCTGGATTCCTCTTTTTTGACGATTTGACGGATTTTCCCCGGGCTGGCCAGATGATTTTCAATGCTATTTGGATGTCTTGGCGCCGGCAAATATACGAATACTGCTGGCAGCAAAGGCGCAGGAAAGCGCGACCAAAACCTCTGGAATCCTAGCTAAAGCATTTCTCCAGGTGCTGGCGCGCACCCGAGGATTCTTGCGGTTACACCGCTTCGAGCGTCGAGGGCGGCTTCGGGGCAATGTTGTACGTCACACTCACAACGCCGGGCACTTTCTCTATGATCTCGCGAGCAAGCTCTTCAAGGAGCTCATAAGAAAGCCGGGTCGGAGATGCGACTCGAGCGTCAACGCTGTCCCAGCAACGCACCTCTATCTGCTGGCCAAAATCGCGTTTGCCGTTACGCATTCCGGTCACTCGGTCCTCATGAAGGATTGCCATATATTGAAATGCGCCGCTATTCTTCAGCAGCCGTTCGACAACCGAGGTCGCCTTGCGGACCGTAGCGATGCGCTCGGGATTTGCCTCGCCAATTACACGCGCCGAGAGCGCCGGGCCGGGGAAAGGAATGCGCTCGAACAGCTCCGCCGGAAGGCCGAGAGCCTTGCCCACTTTTCTGACGCCGTCCTTCCGCAACTGAATCAGCGGCTCGAGGATGCGGTAGCCAAAGGCCTTCTGCGGACTGATCCCAAGCTGCTCAAAGACATTGTGCTGCCGCTTGATTCCCGCCACGGTCTCATCAACGTCGGTCAAGATCGTTCCTTGAAGCAGGAACTTCGCTTCGCTCTTCTTAACGAGCTTGCCAAAAACGTCTTTGTAGAACGTCTGGGTAATGGCTTCACGCTTTTCCTCGGGGTCGGTGATTCCCCGGAGGGCCGCAAAAAACTGCTCGCGAGCGTCAAGTACTTCAACCGTAACGCCCAGCTTTCGAAAGAAACCCACCACCTGTTCGGGTTCCCCTTCGCGCATCAGCCCGTTTTCGACAAAGACCGTCCTCAAACGATTCCCCAAGGCGCGGTGGCCCAGCATCGTAACCGTTGACGAATCGACCCCACCTGACAGCGCATTGATGGCCGTGCCTTCCCCGACATCCGATTGGATCTCCCGGACCTTCTCATTGATGAACTGTTCCGTATCGAGTTCCTGCGCCGTGATTTCCTTAATCATAGGTGACCTGCTCCCTTTTGAGGTTACCGCCTTTGGTGTGAGTCGTCCCGCGCAAGAGTCCTGACGTTCGCGCCCTCAGCCGCCCCTGACGACCCCACCCCGCCCAAACCGCCAAAACACGACTGAGCCCATCAACGCTACTCCAAGGGGCTGGAAAACATCAACCGGGGCTGTCCAACCATTCGGACAGCCGCAAATCGAGCCTTCGGCGGCGAGTCACGATGCGCGTTGATTATAGTGTTCTCCGGGGTCTAACATTTCCGCATTCCGAAACGATGGGGGGATGGAACGAGTTATGAGCACGGCCAGGAAAATCACCTTTGACATGGACAAGTATCTAGCCGAGCAATCGTCGGAGATTCTCAACCGAGTCCGAAGATTCAACAACAAACTCTATTTGGAGTTCGGCGGGAAATTGATCTTCGACTACCACGCATCCAGGGTGTTGCCCAACTTCGATCCGAACGTGAAGGTGCGATTGCTCCAACAGTTCAAAGACAAGACGGACATTATTCTCTGCATTCATGCCGGGGATATCGACCACAGGAAGATACGCGCTGACTTTGGCATCACTTATGACGTGGATGTGCTCAAACTGATCGATGATTTGCGCGGGCAATGGCAGCTGGAAATCACGGCCATTGTCATCACGCGGTACGAGGATCAACCCTCGGCTCAGTTATTCAAGGATAGACTCGAACGGCGGAATCTCAAGGTATACACCCATCGTGCCACAAGAGGGTACCCCACCGACGTAGATATCATCGTCAGCGACGAAGGTTATGGACGCAATACCTATATTGAAACCACCCGTCCGCTGGTGGTGGTGGCCGGCCCTGGTCCTGGAAGCGGCAAACTGGGTACATGCCTTTCCCAGCTGTACCACGAACACAACCGCGGCGTGCAAGCCGGGTACGCCAAGTTCGAGACATTCCCCATCTGGAACCTGCCCCTGAAGCATCCGGTGAACATGGCCTATGAAGCTGCCACGGCGGATCTCAAAGACGTCAACCTGATCGACCCATTTCATTTAGAGGCATATGAAGAGACCGCGGTCAATTACAATCGCGACGTGGAAGCATTCCCCGTCCTGAAGCGCATTCTAGAGAAAATCATGGGCACGGAATCCTGCTACCGTTCCCCGACTGACATGGGAGTCAATCGAGTCGGTTTCGGCATTGTAAACGAAGAGGCCGTCCGTGAGGCAGCCACACAGGAAGTAATCCGCAGAGTACTGCGGTACCGCTGTGAATACATGATGGGTTTGACGACGCGGGAAACGGTCGAACGGGTCGAATTGATCATGAATGAACTCGGGGTGCAGATAGAAGACCGGCGCGTGGTTCGTCCGGCAAGGGATGCCGCCAAACGGGCGGAGTCCGAGAAGAAAGGCCATGAAGGCGTCTATTGCGGGAACGCGATTGAACTTAAAGACGGAACGATAATAACGGGCAACAACTCATCCCTCATGCATGCTGCCGCCAGCGCGGTTCTGAACGCCACAAAACACCTTGCGGGGATTCCCGACAAGATCCATCTGATCTCCCCGAACATTATCGAAGCCATCGGCAACATGAAGAAAGACATCAAAGACGGCAAGAGTATCAGTCTTAACCTTGAGGAGGCCCTGATCGCCGTAGGTGCGTCTGCTCCCTTCAACAGCGCGGCCCAACTAGCCATCGAACAGCTGGGGAACCTCCGCGGCTGCGACATGCACAGCACACACATTCCAACGCCCGGCGACGAAGCAGGTTTACGAACGGTGGGCCTCCATTTGACCAGTGACCCGTTTTTCTCGACCGATAACCTCTATGTCGTTTGATTGCGCGTTCCGAAAATGTCTGCCGTGGGTTAAGGTCCATGCGGCACTCCGGCGATGCGTAACGCCAAAGTAAACGCTGCGACGCCCATCAATCGATAAAAACAGGACAATATCGAGGTTTTTGAACCGGGTTCTCCGCACAGTGAGGAAATCGGCCGAAACGGTCTGCTTTGCATGATTCTTCGGCGCCAACATAGAGAGTGGTACTGTTTGCGCGTACAGGCCATAGGCCGCGTGTACTGTCTTGACCCTCAGATATCTGTGACAGAGCGCTTTGACGACTACAAGAGGTACCGTAATTGGTGCGACCCTGCCGTGTGAATGCGTACACGGCTGGGCATGTTCCGAGGCCGGCGATTGACACCTTCCGGCGGCGGGTATAGGATGCTGTTTGACCTCTCGCCTGAGTAGGCCAAGGAGAAGCCAGACATGACCGCCAGCGCAAGAATCGCCGCGGGAACGTTGTTGCTCCTATGTCCAATGATCTTCTTGGCGTGCCCGGGCACGACCGGCCCGGAGGCTGCCTTCAACGGAGGGCCCCGCTCCGGTCCCGCGCCGCTGTCCGTTCAATTCACCGACGAGTCCGATGAAGGAGCGGCGCAGATAACGGCATGGCTATGGGATTTCGGCGACGGCCAGACAAGCACCCTCCAGCATCCTGTCCATGTCTATCAAACGCCGGGAAGCTATACCGTTTCATTGACCGTGACCACGTCTGAAGGCGGGGATGTCTTGGTTGAAGATGATTTCATTGAGGTGACCGGTGGGGAAGACGAGTTGAATGTGCCGATCTCCTACAACGTGTCGCCATCCCATCCGTTGGCGCATGTGCAAACTTGGGCCTATGTCATCCAGGACCAGACGGCGGGCGACAAGATCGCGCGCCTCGCCGCCAGCGAGTACGATCTCATTGTGATTGATGACCCGCGCACCTTCATGGACGAGGAGTCGTATGATGCGGCGGCCGATGTGGCTGCCCTGCACGCCACACAGGGCTGCGCCGGTGAGCCGAAGCTCGTGCTCGCATACGTGGACATTGGTGAGGCGGAAAGTTACAGGTATTACTGGCAGACAGGCTGGCGCGTGGGGTCGCCCTCCTGGATCATGTCAGAGGATCCGGACGGCTGGTCCGATAACTACCCCGTGGCTTACTGGAACCAGGCTTGGCACGATATCGTGTATGCTGCGGCCGATTCGCTCGTGGACCGCGTGGTCAGTGACGGCTATGACGGAATCTACTTGGATTGGATCGAGGCGGCGACCTTCGAGCCTGTTGTGGACCAAGCGCAGACGGACGGCGTGGACCCCCTGGCCGAGATGACGCTGCTCATCCAGGGGATCCGTGACAAGGCCCGGGGCCTCAATCCGAACTTCCTGATCGTTGCGCAGAACGCCACCGACCTGCGCACCGCACCCGGCTACCTGGCACTGCTGGACGCGCAGGCTCAGGAGCAAGTGTTCTTCGACGGGTCCGCGGAGGGGACCGGCCCGACTGACCCGCAACAAGGGGACTGCCGCCTTCCGCTTCACGAAGGCGGACCTGCGCCATCAGACAACCCGGCCTATTGCCTGGGCCTGGACACGCTGGAGATGAGCTCCGAGGAATACGTCGTGGCCCTGGCCGATTACCTCGAAGCTGGGATACCGGTCTTCGTGGTGGATTATGCGCTTCAGCAGGAGCACGCGGACTACGCTTACGCCCAGCATGAGCGGTTTCATTTTGTCGGATTGGTGACCATGCGTTCCCTCGAGGACCTTACGGCAACTCCTCCTCCTGCGCTGGCGGACTGCGAAGGATAAAGCCGCGGCGGCGAGCAGGAACTAGACGCCGGCGTCTGTACCCGAGCCGCTCTCCGTGTTCCGCGCCGGCCACCCGTTCGTGTTTCTCATCCGCGACAAAGCCTCCGGCGCCATCCTCTTTTGGGGGCGTGTAGCTCTGAACCGCGGAAACAATGCGTGAAACAACACCCAATTGGCAAAGGAAGCTGTCCCTTGCCGGGTTCGAAAGTTGAAAAAGCAGGTCGAAACCGTTACAACCACGCTTCAACCCGCATCAACGCCGTGAGGCATGGCGCCCCGAATAAGGAGTTCAGACGATGACTTTCCACGAGCTTGTTGAATCGTTGTCGCGGTACGACACGGTGCTCGAACCCGATCAGAATACGCCCGAATGGTGGGCGGGCGCGCCCTCGGTCTGCCGGGCGAAAGACGGCACATTCTATCTTGGCGCACGGATGCGGGAAGGCGATTCGCCGCGGGGGTGCCGGGGCTACGAAATACGGCTGCTGAAGAGTCCGGACGGCCGCAAGTTCACGCCTATCCGCAGCTTGAAGCGCGACGACGCGGGGTTGCCCGGATTCGAGCGGCCAGCGCTCGTGCAGGACCCGGCAACGGGGAGGTTCCGTCTGTACGGGTGCGCCAACCTGGGGCCCGGCTGGGGCATTTTCAAGCTTGACGACGTGACGGACCCCGCCCACTTCGACGTCGCGACCCGGAAAACCATTCTACAGGCAGCCCCCCGGGAGGAGGGTTTCGCCGGTTTGGCGGGGTTCAAGGATCCGTTTGTCATATATGACAGCGGTCTATGGCACATGGTCGTGATCGGCTACGACGAGATCGAGCGGGCCTACCATCTCACCAGCCGCGACGGCGAACGCTGGGAATTCGCGGGGGACAACCCCATCCTGGAGAATGCGGGGTGGCACAACTTCTACACGCGGCCCGCGTGCCTGGTGCCACTGGCTGTCGGATACCTGCTCGTGTATGAAGGGTCGCACATTTCCTGGCGGGATCCCATGTACAACATCGCTACGGGGCTGGCCTATTCGCCTGACCTCGACGAGTTTGTCGATCTGACTCCCGACGAGCCGCTCCTGAAGAGCACCACGCCCGGACAGTATCATACCTGGCGGTATTCTCATTGGCTCCCGGTGGACGGAAAGCTGTACGTGTATTTTGAGGCGGCGCGGCCCAACAACACCAATGAAACGCGTCTCGCCATCCTGGACACGCCGTGGGCGCCGGGGAAGTAGCTACTCCAGACCGCCGTGATTGACCAGGAATTGCGCCACGTCTTCATAGCCCATGAGGCGGGCAATGTTGAGCGGGGTAAGGTCGGTGAGCTGTATGTCGCGGGGATTCACCAAGGCGCCGCGGTTTACCAGCAGCTTTATCAGGTCCAGGCAGCCCGTGATGGCCGCCCAATGCATGGCAGTCAGTCCGTGGTTATCCGTCGCCTCGAAATCGTCGCCCCGCTCGATGCATTCGCGCACCTCCTGCACCTGGGAATTCCGTGCAAACAGGATCAACTCCGGCACACTTGCTTGGGATTCGACGCTCTCTTCCGATACGGCCAGGACTAAGGCGGTAACGCGAGCGTGCCCCGACCGCAACGCGCGGGAAGAAGGACTCTCTCCCACACTGTCCAGCTTGTGTGACCAGTGATTAACCACCTATTCTCTCCGAAACGGCGTTTCGCCCCTTCGTATCAGGACATACTCCCCGCTGGTAGATTCTAGCACAAACGCCTTAGCACCGCACCAGTTCTTGCAGCACTGTGCCTTGGTGAGGATTCCTGCCTTCACCCGTATGGCCGTTGGGCTTGCTTCATCCATGGCCGCAAGAGTGGGGCGAGGAGAAAAATTGGGCCACAACGGGGCCCGCACGCAATCATGAAAGAACAGACTAGAATGCGAAAAGGGAAATGGGCAAAATGACATGGAAGGGAGAGCCACTGATGCGAGCAATTGAACGAAAGCTCAGTCGGCGCGAGGCATTCAAGCTTGCCGCGGCAAGTACTGCGGCGCTGACCGTGGCGTCGTATTCCAGGGCAGCGCAACCCGTCTCGAAGAAGCCGAACATCCTGTTCATTATGGCCGACCAGTACCGCGGCGATTGCGTTGGGGCCGACGGCAACGATGCCATCATTACGCCCAACCTGGACCGTATCGCGCGCGAGGGGGTGCTGTTCTCGAGAGCGTACACGTCGACGCCGAGTTGCACGCCCGCGCGGGCGGGGTTGCTGTCGGGATTGTCGCCGTGGAACCACGGCATGCTGGCTTACGGCCGCGTAGGATGGAAGTATCCCCACGAACTGCCCCAGGAGATGCGGGACGCCGGCTACTATACCTTGGGCATCGGCAAGATGCATTGGTCGCCCCAGCGCAGCCTGCACGGGTTCCACGACACCATCCTCGACGAGTCGAGCCGGGTCGAGTCCATCGATTTCCGCAGCGATTATGTATCGTGGTTCTATTCGGAAGCGCCCACATTGGATTGGAAGGCTACCGGCCTGGGTTTCAACGACTACGATGCGAAACCGTATGCTTTGCCCGAACGGTTGCACACGACCGCATGGACCGGCAACACCGCAGTGAACTTCCTGGAGAATTACAGCCGCGAAGAGCCTTTCTTCCTGAAAGTCTCGTTCGCGCGGCCGCACAGCCCCTACGACGCTCCTGAGCGGTTCTGGGAGATGTACAAAGGCCGCGATATCCCGAAAGCGGTTGTGGGCGAATGGGCGAAGAAATACACGCCGCGAAGCGGCACGGAGTCCAGCATCTGGCACGGTGAGCTGGGTCCTGAGCAGGTGCGCAAATCGCGAATCGGCTACTACGGAAACATCACCTTCATTGACGAGCAGGTCGGACGCATGCTCAAGACGCTCGAGGACCGCGGCTGGCTCGAGAACACGCTGATTCTGTTCACCTCAGACCACGGCGACATGACGGGCGATCACCACCTTTGGCGGAAGACGTACGCGTATGAGGCGTCGGCCCGCATCCCGATGCTCGTCCGCTGGCCCGAAGGACTTGTGAACGCCAAACGTGGGCAGCGCCTGTCCTATCCCGTCGAGTTGCGCGATGTGTTGCCGACGTTCATGGATGCGGCGGGCGCCGGCGTGCCGGACGACATCGACGGCGACAGCCTGCTCAAACTTGTCCGGGGCGAGACCGGCGGGTGGCGTCCCTGGCTTGACCTCGAACACGGCCGCTGTTACGGCCCCGAGAATCATTGGAACGCCTTGACCGACGGCCGCTGGAAATACATCTATCACGCGCATCTTGGCGAAGAGCAGTTGTTCGATCTCGAAAACGACCCCCAGGAACTGGCAGACCTCGCGCAAACGAATGCCGCTGAAACGGCAACGTGGCGGCAGCGCATGATCGAGCACTTGTCGGTGCGAGGCGAGCAGTTTGTCAAGGATGGGAAACTCGTTGTGCGCGAGGAGTCCTTGCTCTATGGCCCCAACTACCCCGGCGCCTGGGAAGACGCGAAAGAAGCAGGCAAGGTGTAGAAACAAGACCGGAACAGGCCCGTCTCGCGTCCGTGGCGGGCGCTTGCACCAGCCCCCGGCCAGGGGTCAAGCTATGGCATGATGCACGATGCGCTGGATATCTTCGATCCCGTCATCCGCGACTGGTTTGTCGAGTCCGTCGGGCGGCCCACCGATGCGCAGTCCAAGGCATGGCCGGAGATCGCGTCGGGTAAGCATGTCCTGGTAACGGCTCCGACCGGCAGCGGCAAGACCTTGACCGCGTTTCTGTGGGCATTGAACCAGTTGCTGACGGGTGCGTGGCCGCCGGGCGCGCCCCGGGTGCTTTACGTTTCTCCCCTGCGGGCGCTGAACAACGATATCCAACGCAACCTGCTCACGCCTCTGGGCCAATTGCATCACCGCTTTCGGGCAGTTGGCCGGGACGTGCCCGAAATATCCGTTCTGACGCGGAGCGGCGATACCCCCCAGGAGGAGCGGCAGCGTATGCTGCGGCATCCGCCGGATGTCCTCATCACGACTCCCGAGAGCCTCAACATCATGCTGAGCTCGCCGCGAGCGCGCATGCTCTTTGCGAGCCTCAACACGGTCATCCTCGACGAAATCCATGCTGTGGCGGGCACGAAGCGCGGCACGCATCTGATCACCGCCGTTGACCGCATCGTACCGTTGGCGGGAGAGTTCCAGCGCATCGCGTTGTCCGCAACGGTTCGGCCTCTCGAGACAATCGCGGCGTTTGTGGGGGGATGCCGCGCGGTAGGCAGCGGCGAACAGACGGCATACGAGAAGCGTCCGGTGAGCGTGCTCGCGTCTCGGGCTGAAAAACGTTTCGAGGTCGCGGTGGAGTTCCCTGGGGACAGCGGCGCACTGCTTCAGGAAGGCACGCGCATGCCGGGTCTCATGGCGGCGGTCGGTCAAATCATCCGAGAGAACCGCTCGACGCTGGTGTTTACGAACAGCCGCCGCATGTGTGAACGTGCGACGCTTCTCATCAACGATGCCGAGGGAGAACTGGTCGCTTACTCGCATCACGGGTCGTTGTCGCGCGAACTCCGGACGGTGGTCGAACAGCGCCTCAAGAAGGGCGAACTCAGGGCTATCGTGGCGACAAATTCCCTCGAACTCGGCATCGATATCGGCGCGCTTGACCAGGTGGTGCTGTTGCAGACGCCATTTTCCGTTGCGTCCGCGCTGCAACGTATCGGCCGGGCCGGACACCAGGTCGGCGCGGTAAGCCGGGGCGTGTTGTTTCCTACCCACGAGCGCGATTTTCTCGACGCGACGGTAATGGCGAAGGCGGTGGCGGACCAGGATATCGAACCGTGCCGGCCCGTGGTGTGCCCCCTTGATGTGCTCGCGCAAATGATCGTGGCCATGGCGAGCGTTGAGGACTGGAACCTCGACGCCCTTTTCCGGTTTGTGCGCACGAGTTGGCCCTATCGTGAACTGGCCCGCAGGCAGTTTGACCTCGTCACAGAGATGCTGGCGGGGCGGTATGCCGAGTCCCGGCTGCGCGCGCTATCGCCGGTGCTCTCGATAGACAGGGTCAGTAACACCATCCGGGGTTCCAGGGAAAGCCTGCGTCTGCTGTATCTTTCCGGCGGAACCATACCCGATCGCGGCTACTATGCGCTCCGACGGGCCGATTCGCGCGCCAGGATAGGCGAGTTGGACGAGGAATTCGTCTGGGAGCGCCGCGTGGGACAGACCTTCACGCTGGGAACCCATGCCTGGAAGATCCGGGAGATCACCCACAACGACGTGCTGGTCGTTCCGGGGGATGCGAAGCGTTCCGATGCCCCGTTCTGGAGAGCGGAGGAACTCGCGCGGCCGTTCCATTTCTCGGAACGCATCGCGGGGTTCCTCGAGCGTGCCGAGAACGAATTGGATCAGGATGGTTTCGTCGAATCGCTCGAGGGTGAGTATTCTCTTGTTCCCGAGGCTGCGGAAAAGCTCGTGCGGTTTCTGAAGCGCCAGCGCGCGTCCACCGGGGCGCCGCTGCCCCACCGGCGCCACCTGCTGGTTGAATACACGGCCCCTGAACAGGAAACGGACAGCGTGCAGGCGGTGCTTCATACGCTCTGGGGAGGAGCGTTGAACCAGCCCTTCGCGCTTGCTCTCGCGCAGGCGTGGGAAGAGCGTCACGGTTACCGGGTCGAGGTCTTCGCCAACAACGATTGCGTAGCGCTGATGCTTCCCCACGAAACCGATGCTCGGGGGCTCGCCGGACTGGTTGAACCGGAACGCCTGGAAGCGCTCCTCCGAAACCGCCTCGAGCAGTCGGGTTTCTTCGGCGCGCGTTTCCGCGAGAACGCGGGCATTGCCCTGCAGCTGCCCCGGCAGACATTTCGCCGGCGCATGCCCTTGTGGTTGAACCGGCGACGGTCTCAGAAACTGCTCCATGCCGTCATGAAATACCCCGACTTTCCCATCCTGGCCGAAACGTGGCGAACGTGCTTGTGTGACGATTTTGACCTTGTCAGTCTCAAACACATGCTTCAGGAACTGCGGGACGGCGCCATCGCCGTGTCGGAGGCTTTCACCAAGCAGCCGTCTCCGTTCGCTGAGTCGATGGTGTGGCGGCAGACCAACTTGTTCATGTACCTCGATGACACGCCCATGGCGGGCCCTCAGTCGCGTCTGAGCGGCGAACTGCTGGCCGAAGTGGCGCGAACATCCGAATTGCGGCCGCGAATCCCGGTATCCGTTGTGGCTGCGTTCGAAGCCAAGACCCAGCGGCTTTGTTCCGGGTACGCACCCGCTTCCTCCAGTGATGTGCTCGAATGGCTCAAGGAGCGCCTCCTGCTGGGCGAGTCGGAGTGGATTGCGCTGCTGGCGGCGGTGAAGCGTGATGCGGGTCTGGAGGCTGCCACTGTTGCCACGGAGTTGCGCGAGCGGGCGGTGTGGGTATCCGGCCCGGGCGGTTCGAAGCGGTTCGTTGCAGCCATCGAATCTGTCCCGCGCGCTGCGCGTGCGTTCGGATGGCCGCTGAATGCCGTGCGCTGTTACGACATCGCAGCGCCCGGCAAGCTCATTGAGCCACCATTCCTGGCATCGGCGGCCGCCGTCTCGGGCCACGTGCCCCTCTTCGATTGGCTGGCTGAATGGTTGCGGTTCGTTGGTCCCGTGCCGGAACCGGCTCTCCGCGAATCCCTCCCCGTCACGCCGGAGCAAATCGACACAGCTGTGAGTGAGTTGGCGGATACCGGCGCGCTCGTGGTGGACCGGATTACCGAAGACGCCGCCGGGGTCGAGGTTTGCGATGCGGAGAACCTGGAACTCCTGTTGCGTATGACGCGGACCGCCGCCCGGCCGCCGTTTGAGCCGCGCCCGGCGGGAGAATTGCCATTGTTCCTGGCGCAATGGCAGGGGGTGGTTGCCGAATCACCGGGAGCGGTGGCCGCCGCCGTCCAAACGGGCACGAGAGCTGGGAATCGAGACCCGGGCGCCCTGGAGAGCGCTCTCGAAAAGCTCTTTGGTTATCCCATGGCGGCCGAGCTTCTTGAGAGTGAGGTGCTTCCGGCCCGTGTGCGCGGGTACCGCGGCGCCGATCTGGATGCGCTCAACCAGCGCACCGAACTGATGTGGTTCGGATGCGGGCTCAGACGCGTGGCGGTCGGATTCCCCGAACACGCAGGCCTGTTTCGTGGCCGCCAGGAACAGGGCAGCGGCGAACCGAACGCGTTGTTTCCGGACCCCCGCGGCCGGTATGCCTTTGAAGACCTGCTCGAGCGTTCGAGGCTCGATTCGGGCGCGTTGAGCAATGCCTTGTGGGACGGGGCATGGCAAGGCCGGCTCGCAAACGACAGTTTCGAGGCATTACGAAAAGGGGTCCAGACGAAGTTCCGCCCGGCGTCCCGGGAGTCCGCGCGCCATCCCTTGAGCCGCAGACGTGCGTTCAATCGGTGGAAGGCGACACGGCCGTTTGCGGGGGCATGGTACGCGCTGCCGGCGCCCTTCGAGCCCGCCGATCCGCTCGAACGTGAAGAAGCCAACAAGGAACGTGTGCGGGTCTTGCTCGATCGGTACGGCGTGCTCTTCCGCGAATTGCTGGATCAGGAAGCTCCTGAGATTCGCTGGGGGGCGCTGTTTCGGACGCTGCGTCTGATGGAGTTGTCCGGCGAACTCGTGACAGGGCAATTCTTTGAGGGCATTGCCGGGCTCCAGTTTGCATCTCCGGAGGCGTTTCGCATATTGCGCATGGGATTGCCTGATGACGCGGTGTATTGGATCAACGCAGCGGATCCCGCCTCACTCTGCGGCGTGGCTGTGGAAGGGTTGAAGGCAAACTTGCCCAAACGTCTTGCAAGCACGCACCTCGTGTACCATGGTCCGCGCCTGGTGGTGGTTTCGGAACGCCGCGCCAAACGCATCACCTTCTATACCGAGCCGTCCCACCCCCGGACGCGGGACTACCTCGACGTGTTCGGTCACATGTTGGGCCGTTCATTCCTGCCGCACGCCTCATTGTGCGTGGAGACCATCAACGGTGTTGCGGCTACTGGCAGCCCGTACCTCGAGGTGTTCCGAACCCGCTTCGACGTCGCGCCCAGCCCCCAGCACGTCACGCTGCGCCAAAGAACGTGATTGCGGCCACTCCCATGGAAGGGCGTTGGCAAGACCTCCGTGAGGCCCCTTGGCGAAGGGTCCGTGCGCAAAAAGCTGCGCAGAGAGCGGGAAAGGCATGATCGTCAGGTGTTCGAGACGGCGTGTTCCTGCTCGGCCTGACCGTCAAGCACGTGGCGGATGCTTCGGGCCATGGCTTCGATCGTGAACGGCTTGTTGACGGACGCGGCCGCGCCGGCGGCCTCGAGCTCCGACGCATCTTGCGGATATCCGCTCGAGATGATCACCGGCACAGCGGCCCCGCGCCGGCGTATCTCGGCAAGTACCTCATAACCGGAAAGCTCGGGCATCGAGAGGTCCAGGATCACGAGATCGATCGCGGCCTCCTTGTCGAACAAAGTGTGCAGGCATTGCCGTCCATCGACTGCCAGGGTAACGGCATATCCCAGGCGTTCTAGAATGGCTTTACCCACCAACCGTATCGAGAGTTCGTCGTCGACCAAGAGGATAGACTCGGAACCCCCAAGAAGCCGGAGCCGGCCGTCCTGGGGAGCGCGTGCGGCTGTGGGTTTCGCGTGCACAGGAAAATAGGCGAGGAACGTGCTGCCGGCGCCCATCTCGGTCTCGATATCTATCCAGCCGCCATGGCGCTCGACGATGCTGTATGCCGTCGCGAGACCGAGACCGGTACCCTTTCCCGCACCCTTGGTAGTGAAAAAGGGTTCGAACATCCGGGCGCGAACGTGCGGGCTGATGCCTGTGCCGGTATCCGAAACGCTGACACAGATGTATTCGCCCGGTTTGGAGTGCTTCTTGCCCCGGCAATCGGATGCGGAGACCGCGACCGTCTTCGCTTGGACCGTGATGCGCAGATTGGGCGTCTTGTGGCGCCGGCGCACCTCGTCCAGGGCATCCCGCGCATTCACACAGAGGTTCAGGATCACCTGATGGATTTGGCTGGCGTCTGTGCGCACTTTCGGAAGCTCCGGGGGGACCACGAAGGCGAGCTCGATCCGCCTGTCAAAGGTTTGACGGACGATACTCTCGATCTCCTTGAGGATGGCGCCCATGTCCACCGCCTCGATTATCACCTGAGATTTGCGGCTGAAGGCGAGCAATTGCTGCACCAGACCGGCCGCGCGCAACCCGGCTTTGTTAGCCTCTTCGATGTACGGCCGTGCGCCGCGTATAGTCTCCTCGGTCTGCGCCAGGCTGAGGTTGCCGAGGATGGCCGTCAACAGATTGTTGAAATCGTGGGCGATGCCCCCGGCAAGTTGCCCGACCGCTTCCATTTTCTGGGCTTGATGCAATTGGGCGGTGCTCGCATCGAGTTCGGACGTGCGTTGGGCCACGATGCGTTCCAGATGGTCCCGCTGCCGGGCCAATTCGGCTTCCGCGCGCTTGCGCCGGGAGATATCGTGGGCCACGAAGACCGTTCCGAGCGGTCTCCCGGCGGGATCCGTCAGATGTGTCCACGAGAGGTCGGCCGGTATGGATCGTCCTTCCCGCGTCAGAAGGTGCGTATCGTGCTGTTTCAACGACGGTGCGCTGTGGTTCTCGCGAGAGGCTTTTGGGGTCGCTCCCGGTATGCCGGCAATTTCGGGGAGGACGTGATTCAGGGGAAGTCCTACCAGCTCGGTCAAAGCGTATCCCAGCAACAGAGATGCCGCCGGATTGGCCACCGTGATTTCCCCGTTCGCGTCCGCGAGGAACATCGCATCCGGCATGGTAGCGAGAATCGTGTCAACTGCCCGGCGCGGGGTGAGTTCGAACGTGTGATATTTCCAGATTGCGAATGCCACCAGCGCGCCGCTGATGACGAACATGGTGTATCCGACGTCTGGGAAACGGCCATACACGGACTGCAAGACGATATCCACGATCAAACAGGCGAGATAGGGAAACAGTGCTCCAAGAGTAATCAAAGCCGCTTGCCGTTTTCGCCAGCGGCTCTGGGTTCTAAAGAAGTAACGCATGCACAGAACGACGCCAGTGAATCCGACCCCGCTTCCCCAAAGTGTCACCCCCCATGCCCATGCACGCTGTGGCGGCAATCCGTACGTCCATCCCCACCACGTCTTCTCGGGCGGTGCTGTAATCCACACGCCGGCAACTTCCAGCCCCAACAATGCCACGCTCACACCGTACACCAACGCCAGAAGCAACCGCGGAGCCGGACGCTCGCGCCGGGTGAACAGCAGCACGAAATGGAGCAAGAACGCGGGAATCAATGGCCAGCAAAAATCCAGATGCCACCAAAAAACCGCTTGATTGAAAGTGACCGAACTGCGGTAGCCAAATTCGACAAGCGCTCCGCCCGCAAGAGCACAACAGAGCAGGAAAAACACCTGATTGAGCCTGCGCCAGGGATCCAGCGATAGAACCAGGACGCCCAGAAACAGCGAGGCCACAAATGAGAGCAATGATGCTACGGCAAAGACATTCATGAAACGGCCCCCTACCACATGCGAAAACACGTCCCCCTTCCCCACTGAGTATTCTACTTTACCTTCCAGGAAAATGCCAAACCCGAATATTTTAAGTGCGAAAAACCCGAAATAGCCCGGGCTCTCCGCGAAATATGGAAGGGTTCGCGCTGGACGCATAACGTCCACAGCGTGATTTGAGCGCTTCGGCGAAGCTGGTCCGCGGCGTAGCGGGAAATCCATTGTCTGGCCGGCTGGCGCTCTCACGGGAGTTAGCCATGAGGCGTGGGGTGGCGCCTGCTATACTCTGCACGGACTCAAAGACTACACGGGGGTTCTTTTTGATGCGTAGACGCACCTTTCTTGCGCTGGCGGGCCTTGGGCTGGCGGGAACGGCCCGGTCCGGCGAACAAGCCGCAGTGCCCGAGGATGTGACCATGCCTGACTTCCCGATCACGGATACTCACGTGCATTTCTGGGACCCGGCCAATCTGCGGTATCCGTGGCTGGATAACTCGGAATTGCTCAATAAACCCTATCTGCCCGAGGACTACACCGCCGCATCCCTGCCGACGAACGTGGGGCGGATAGTATTCGTGCAAGCGGCATGCCTCACCGAACAGGCGGCCGAAGAAGTGGCGTGGGTGACCGGGCTGGCCCGGAAAGATGCGCGCATTCGAGGCATCGTGGCCGACGCGCCCCTCGAGAAAGGCGACGAGGTTGCGCCGTTGCTCGAATCGTTCGCCCGGAATCCGCTTGTGAAAGGCGTACGGCGGTTTTTGCGAAACGGCATCGTTGATGGCGAACTCACCCCCGGTTACGTGCGCGGGGTCGAGCTGTTGGGGCGCGGCAGATTGTCCTGCGACCTCGGCGTTGGTGCTGGCGAACTTCCTCTTGCCACCAGACTTGCAAGACGTTTCCCGGACGTGCAGTTCATGCTGTGCCACATCGGCGTGCCGGACATCAGGAACCGGAAACTCGACCCGTGGCGCGAGGAGCTTCGCGCGCTGGGGGCGCTCCCGAACGTGATTTGTAAACTGTCGGGCATGGCCACTCTGGCCGACCCTGATAATTGGACCCGCGAAGAACTCGGGCCATTTTTCGAGCATGTTTTCGCGTGTTTCGGGTTCGAGCGGACGGCGTTTGCAAGCGATTGGCCGGTCATGCTGCGCGCCACGACGTATCCGCGTTGGGTCGAGACCGTGATGTGGGCGCTCGAGGGCTGCTCCGAGGCGGACCGCCGCCATCTGTTCAACGATACGGCCTCGAAATGGTACCGGCTGGGCGCGTAGGAACGCGCCTCAAGCTTTCAGCGCGCCCGCGGTCATGCCCTGGATGAACGACCGCTGGAATACGAGAAACGCGACGATCAGGGGGAGGGTCGCGAGCAGCCCGCCCGCCATGACCATGCCGTAAGGCGTGCGCACTTCGCCATTGAGCAGGTAGATGAGCAGCGGCATGGTGTACATGCTCTTTTCCCGCAGCACGATGAACGCCCACATGAGATTATTCCACGAGGTAATGAGGACGAGGATGCCCAGCGCGGCCATAGCCGGTTTGGCAATGGGAATGGCCACGCGCCAGTAAATTCCGAACTCGCTGCACCCGTCGATTCGCGCCGCGGCGAGCAGGTCGTCGTGAATGTTGGCGGCGATGTACTGGCGAATCCAGAAAATGCCGAACGCGTTAGCCGCCCCGGGTATGATCATGGCCCAGTACGTATTAACCAGATGCAGCCGCGTCAGCACGATGAATACCGGGATCAGCGTGACCGCCGCGGGGATCATCATGGTCCCCAGCACGAACGCGAACAGCTTGTCGCGCCCCGGCGCTTCGTGAAACTTCGCGAAGGCGTAACCTCCCATTGAGCACAGGAACAGCGCCAGAAGCGTGTGGCCGCCTGCGATGACGCACGAATTCAGGAACGCGCGAGGCAGAGGAGTGGTCCTGAAGACGTCCACAAAATTCTGCACCACCACGGGGTGAGGGAAGAATTGCGGAGGCAAGGTGAAGATCTGGGCCTTTGTCTTGAACGCCGAAATCAGGAGCCAATAGAAGGGGAAGATGAACAGCGCCACGACGGCCAGCATCGCCGCGTATGTAAGCCCCTGTTTCAATACTCTCGAAATCATCGTTCTAATCCGTTGCCGGCCTGCGCCATTTCAGGACCACCAGCGAAATCACAAAAACAGCAAGGGCCACGGTGTAGGCCGCACTCGAGGCGTACCCGAACTGAAAGTCCATGAACGCCAGATTGAACAGGAACAGTCCAAAGTTGGTGGAGGATGTCCCTGGCCCGCCCTGGGTCATGACGAACACCTCGTCGAACATGTAGACGGTGCCGATGAGGGACATTATCCCGCAGAAAACGATGGTGGGCCGCATCAGGGGGAGGGTGATGTGGAGCATACGCTGCCAGCGCGTCGCGCCATCGATGATGGCGGCTTCGTAATAGTCGTCCGAAATGCCCTGCAACCCGGCGAGCATGAGGACCATGTTGTAGCCCGTCCATCGCCATACCAGGAGGATAGAAACCGAGATTTTGGACCACGCCTCGCTCTCGAGCCAGGGGATAGGGTCAATGGGACCGCCGGGGAACACTCCGGTCACGGCCCGCAGCACATAATTGAATAGTCCCGATTCGGCGCTGTAAAGCAGCGAAAACACAATCGCGATGACTACCATGGGCGTGATGCACGGCATGAACACGCCTACCCGGAACAGCCCGCGAAGACGAAGCCGTTTCGAGTTCAGAATGTTTGCGAAGATGAACGCAAACAAGAACATGGGCGGCACATACATCAAGCCGATAACGAGCGTGTTCGACAGCGCCGTGTAGAACATCTCGTCTGAAAACAGCATGACGAAGTTCTGGAACCCGGCCGGCGCCGGCGTTGTCAGCCCGTCCCATTTCATGAAGCTGAGATACAGCGAGAAGAGCAGCGGATAGAGGCCGAACACCGCGAACAGGATAAAGAACGGCGAGATGAAGAAATAGAAATGGCGGTAGCGCCATGCATCGCGCCAGAATCGCCGCCTGCGAGGAACCGGAGCCGCCACGTCAACCGCCCTCCGTCGGTTCACAGCCGGGGGCGAGCGCGCGGCCCAGCTGGCGCTCGAGTTTAACCGCCATCTGCGACAAGAAGGCTCGGTGGTCCAGCTTGTTCGTTTCCCACGCGCTCAGCGCCTGGGTAATGTAGCGCATGGCTTCGTTCCAGTCCTTCGTCCGGGTGAGGGTCGGGATTCTTTCGATGTCTTCCGCGAACAGGCGCCGAACCTTCTGCCCGCCGTAAAAGGGGTCGGGTTCGTCGAAGAACGGGTCGTCGAATGTGGTCATGAGACATGGAAACAGGTCGAAATTGCGGTATTGTTCGAGCTGGGCCTCTTTCGTGCATAAGACGTACTCGACGTATTTCCACGCTTCTTCCTTCTTCTTGCACTGCTCGGGGATTACCAGCACGGACCCGCCGAGATTGCTTGTCCGCAACCCGCCGGGTACGACAGCAGGCAGCCGAAAAACGCCCCAGTTACCGGCGCTCGGCGCGGCGTAATCCTTGATCGACCCGCCCAGCCAAACGGCCAGGGGATAGGTCGCGATCGCATCATTCTGAAAGGATGCATAGTACTCGGGGCCGGACACGTTGATCGACGCGGTGATATCCGCCCCGAGAAGCGCCCGCAGCACCTCAAGCGCCGCCACGTTTTCTTGCGAACAGATGATGATGCGTCCTTCGGGGTCGAACACGCCGCCGCCCGTCTGTTGCATGAGTATTTCAAAGAATTGAAAGAGCCCCGAGACCGACAGGGCCAGCATGCGAGTTTGCCCGCCGGACGCCTCCACAATGTGTTTGCCGGCCGCGATGTAATCGTCCCAGGTCTCGATGGTTTCGGGGTCGACGCTGTACCGCGCAAACAGGTCGCGTTTGTAAAACACCGCGCAGGGACCCATGTCCCACGGGATGGCATAGACGCGGCCTTCGTGAAGACAGTTGTCCCAGAACGACGGCGAGAACTTGTCGGCGTACTGCGCTGCCTTGTCGGTCAGGTCCATGAGCGCGCCGCTGGGGGCGAACTTGGGCGCATCGACCAGTTGCAGTTGCGAGATGTCCGGCGCGCCCACGCCGGCAATGAGCGATAACAAGAACCGGGACTGCATCTGCGCGCCGGTCATGTCGATGCGGATTTCGACCTCGGGGTGCTGCCGTTCGAATTCGGGCACGAGGGCCATCAAGCTGCCTGCCGCGATGTTCCAGCTCCAGACGTCCACGGCCACGCGCGGCTCGCCGGGCCCCGTACGGGCCGGTTCCTGGAGGCAACCCGCGAGAACGAGTGGAAGGAGCAGTATCCCGCGCTTGGCGAACATGGTGTTCCGGCTACCCTGGTTCTTGTCGGGGCCTGTGCTTCCCGGAGCCCCGCCGTGACATGTGGAGGCCGGGCCCCCTTCAACGCTCGCAGTAATAGCCGATTCCCGGGCCAAAACGCAAACACCCCTGCCGTTCCGCAGGCGAACAGCGCGGACTTACGGTTTGCCGGCGCACAGCGCTTCGTAAGCCGCGTCCGGGAAGTCGGTAAACAGGCCGTCCACGTCGTACACAAAATAGTAGTGGCGCAACTCGTAATCGAACGAAGGATACTTCGAGGCCACCAGTTCCTTGAAGAATGTGTAGGGATGGACGAGGAGCCCTGCGCTATGGGCGAGGGACACGATCTCCGGGCGCTGTTCGAGCAGCGTGCGTGCCGGTCCGATGCCCTGCGCGTAGGAAGCTATTTCCGCCAACCCTTCGGCCTGGAGCAGGGGCATATCGGGATTTTTCCCTCCGATCAGGAGCACCTGCGGGAGCTTCGAGCCGAGTTCGGTGCGCATCTGTTTGAGGGATGCGGCCTCCGCACACTGCACGTAGATGCGCGCATCCGGTCCCTTGTACCCGTACCGCGTCACGATTTCCATGAACGCGGCTTCCATGGGCAATCCCTGCTCGCGGTGCCAGGCCGGCTGTTTCAATTCGGGATAGAGCCCGACACCGCGGCCTGTCGAGGCGTTCAGCGCCTGGATCAACTCGATGGCCTCGACAAACGTTGCCACGCGAAACCCGTCCAGCCGCGGCTCAAACCGGCTGGGCATTCTGGATTCCACCCGCAACTGCCGGATCTCCGCGAGGGTGAAGTCCGCTGCGTAGTACTTGCCGTTCTCGCGTTTTCTCTCGGGGAACACCTCTTCGACATTGGTGGTCGCGTCAAGTTCGATATCGTGCAGGCAGATGAACTGGCCGTCTTTCGTGAACACGAGGTCCTGTTCGATGTAATCCGAGCCCAACGCGTAGGCCATGGCGTAAGCAGCCAAAGTGTGTTCGGGGAGATACCCGCTGGCGCCGCGATGGGCGATGACGATCTTGCCCGGGCCTCGCGGGCGGGCGTTCGGATGGGCCAAGGCGTCAGTGTTCGCCGATGGCGGCGGCGTGTTCGCTGCCATGGCCTGCACGCACATGCCAAACAGCGCCAGTCCCGCCGCCAGCCGCCAGTTTCTGATACCCTGTTTGCTCATTTTACCCTCCCGGTTGAATCGCGCGTTCAATGCGGCAATACTGTGATTCGCGATGCCGCGCAGGCAAGCGCCACGGTGTTGAAACCCCTTGTTACCCATCGGAGGCGAATATGCGATTCACCAAGACGATACCACACATTCTGACGGTATTCCTGCTGGCGTTTGCCGGAAGTCTAGACGCCGCTGCCTTATCCATGGAAGGCACGGCTGCTATCGAGACATTCGACTCCGAGGGCGCGCTGGCTACGCTCGAGCCCAAGGACGCGGCTTGCCGGATTGTAGACGCTCCCGGCGGCGCGGGCAGCGCCTTGGAAGCCACATTTCAGGCCGTCAAACGGCCGGTAATCGCATTGCGCGGTCCCGAAGCCGGTTGGGACTTCGCCACCGCGGCGGGCGTGGCGATTCGTGTCGAGAACCCGGGCGATGCGCCGGTTACCATGGAGATCACGGCGTTTGGAAAGACCGCCGGCGGCAAACCGCGTACCATCGACGGAAAAGCAATCATCGGAGCCGGCCAAAGCGACTGGCTCCGCGTCTACTTCAGCAACGATGGCCGGGGTCCCTACTGGGGAATGCACGGAATCCCCGTAATTGGCCCCGTCTCGCGCACGATGCCCGGCATGGCCGCCGAGACCCGGCTTACAACCGCATCCAGTGTTACGGTGGCCGTTCGCGAGCCAGGAAAAGAGGTGCGGCTGTTGCTCGATGATTTCGTCACGTTTGAGGAAGACAGTCCCGTTGCGTTTCTCGTTCCCATGCCTTTCGTGGATAAGTTCGGGCAATACATCCAGGCCGAGTGGCCCGGGAAAATCCATAGCGAGGCCGATTTACGGGCCCGGCATGAAAAGGAGCTGGCGGCGTTGGAAGCCGCGCCTGTTGTGGCGGGTCAGGACGCGCTTGGCGGGTGGGCCGACGGACCCCAACTTGAGGCCACGGGCTGGTTCCGTACCGAGAAACGCGACGGAAAATGGTGGCTGGTGACCCCCGAGGGCCATCTGTTCCTGTCGTGGGGAGTCAATTGCATCTACCCGGGCGACATGACGTTTATAACAGGCCGCAAGAGCTGGTTCGAGTGGCTTCCCGAAAAAGACGGCCCCTTCAGCGAGTTCCTCGGAAGCCATCGCGCCTTGATGCTGGCCGATGCCATCGGCGGCGAAGGGCAGACCGTGCGCTTCTATGCCATGAACCAGAAACGCACGTTCGGCGACGCGTGGGAACAGGAATTCCGCTCGCTGGCATTCAAACGGCTCCGGGCCTGGGGGTTCAACACCATCGCAAACTGGTCGATGCGGGAAGCGCTCGAAGAGAGCACCATGCCCTTTACCGTTACCACGGGCTCGGGTGGCGGCCGCGTGCTCGAGGCAAGCTCCGGATACTGGGGAAAGATGATGGACGTGTTCGATCCCGAGTTCCCGGTCCGTGTTGACGGGAACGTGCGGCGCGATGCCGCGCCCTTTGCCGCCAACCCGCTCGTGGTAGGCTACTTTGTCGACAACGAGATGTCGTGGGTGGCCATTGCATCCTCGACCCTCAGCTGCCCACCTGAGCAGCCCGCGCGCGTGGTCTTCATCGACCGGCTTAAAGCGAAATACGAAACCGTCGAAGCGCTGAATGCCGCGTGGGGCATTGCAGCCGAATCGTGGGACGCCGTGCGTCTTCCGCAGAAGGAAACCAGCGCCAGTAAGGCCGATGCGGAAGAATTCGAGTATGCCTTCGCGCACCACTATTTCCAGACGATCGCCGAAGCCATCGACAAGTACGCCCCTAACCAGCTTTACCTGGGTTGCCGGTTCACGCCGGTGTATTGTCCGAAACCCGTGTTGCAGGCGTGTGCTGACGTGGTGGATGTCGTGAGCATCAACTTCTACCTTCCCCAGGTGCCGCCGGCTATCTTGAGCGACATCGATAAACCTGTTGTGATCGGCGAGTTCCATTTCGGCGCTCTCGACCGGGGCATGTTTCACACGGGCCTCTGCGCCGCGGCTAACCAGGACGAACGCGGCAAACTCTATGGCCAATACGTGAGAAGTGTCGCCGAGCATCCCAATTTCGTGGGATGCCATTGGTTCAAGTACACCGACCAGCCGCTTACAGGAAGATCCCTCGACGGCGAAAACTACAGTATCGGACTCGTCACCGGCGTGGACGTGCCCCACGAGACCTTCCTCAAGTACGTCAAAGATGCTCACACCGGAATCTACGCCCACAGACAAAACCATTAACCGGGATACATCGCCGCTTCGAAGTCTGTAACCGGTGCGGTTTGGCGCCTGCTGTTCGGAATTCGGACACCTGAATTGTCTGAAATCTAGACATATCCTGGGAAATCACGATGCAATGGCAAGAGGGACCTGCTTTGTGATGTTTTTGCAACACCACTCGTGATAATGGTTTGCGAGACAATACATGGGATACGGCAGAAACTGGAACGGGATATGCTCCCTTGTCCGATGGGCGCATTCTAAAGGGTAAGAGTGACCCGTAGGGCAGAGTCAGTCAGGTAAGAATAGGCGAGGGGTTTTCGGCATGCTGTATGCGCATAAAAACGTGGGCAGAGCGTTGTGCGTATCGCAGGAATGCGAGAACGAGTGCGAGCCTGCCCGGCCAACGTACGCAGCGTTTCACCACGTCTCCACGTTGTCCTGCCATCCGGAGTCGCGGTTGGGCGACGGCGATCCGGCTGCGCTGGGCGCCAAGTGCATCGTGACGGCGATGTTCTGCGACATCCGGGGTTTCTCGAAGATAGCGGAGGATTTTCCGCCCGATGCCCTGGTAAGCCTGTTGAACGAGCATTTCGAGGCGATGACGGAAACTCTGTTCGACCATCACGGGGCGTTGGATAAGTGCTTCGGCGACGAGATGATGGCGGTCTTTTGCGGCATGGAGACCAAGGAGGCCGATGCGGCGTGTTGTGTCCGCGCTGCGCTGGCCATGCAGCAGAGGAACCGCGAACTCAACACGATTAGGAGGAAGAAGAAGCAGCCGACCTTTGGGCTCGGCATTGGGATAAACACGGGCGTAGTGATTGCGGGCTATGTGGGGTCTCCGCTTCTTCGCGAGTTCACCGTGGTTGGCGATACAGTCAATACGGCGCGGCGGCTGTGTTCGATCGCCATGCCCGGCCAGATCCTTGTGGAAGAGGCTACCTATGAAATGGTGGCATCGGAGGTTCAGGCCATCGCGATGGGTCCTGTGGTGTTAAGAGGCAAATCGAGGACCGTGCATCCTTACCAAGTTACGGGGTCGTTGCAGGAAAAAATGCTCATATGCCGTTAATCGGATATTTGAAACGATTACGAAGGTGTCCGCTTTAGGGAAAGCAGCAGGTTGTGAGTGAGAAAACAATGGGTGTCCGGAAAACGTACAGTCTTGCGGGACTGAAACTGAAAGGAGGCGAAGTCACCGTGCTGACACGAGAAGGCACCGGCTGGAAAGGGGCAGAGGGGTTCTCCGATCCCTGCGCGGGGGTTGCCTTTGATGTCGCCGGGAAGGCAAGGGATACAAACGAATTGACACGGACGTCGTCCCATCTCGTTGCATGGTATCTATGCCAATTCTTGGGATGCCATCTGGTGAGAAAGTCGTATGTACCCAGGAACAGAGTGTTTGGAGGAGTCGCCTACAAAACGGTCTGGTGGCTGCGTTATTGACGCTCAGAGGGTAGGGAATGTCCTGTCTATTCTTCTCGGGAGAGGGAAGGGCCTTTAGTAATCTTTTGCGTCAGGCATGCAGGCAAGGAGGGAACGAGACGAGGGTACCCTTTACTCCCGGGCGCCAGGGGAAGCGCTGGGGGTGGTTTTTTTGTCGCGACACGTCTTGGCTTCTCGAAAGCGGGGGCGCCGGGCATCATCGCAATGGCATATCGTTTGGAGGCGGAACCCCTTCCCCTCGCCGCATTCGTGGGGTTTGGACAAGCGCGCGTTACGACACACGCGCGTAGGCGTCTCACGGGTGCAATGACTGTCCACCCTCTGATAAACTCACCGCGGAGCATGTGGCCATTCGAGTCACGGGCCAGGGAAAGATTCCCTTTCCTCAGCGGCATCAGAGGAGACGTCCACCATGGCGAAACAGGAGAAGCCCTTCACGGAGAACCGCACGCACACCAGCCCGGGAGAGCAACCCGGTTTGCAGCCGGTTCCGGCATGCGGGTGCGGCCCTTCGGGATGTTGTGGCGCCCCGGGGCGCAAAGGTATTCGGCGCCGTGAGTTTCTGCAAGTGGCTGGCGGGGGCGTGCTGGCAGGTTCGCTGGGACATCCGGCGGCCATTATGGCGGGTCCGTTTGGCGCAGCGGATACCCGCGGGGGCCATCTTATTCCTGCCGACAAGAAACTTTCGCCGGAGTGGGTGCGCGGGCTCTTCGAGCGCGGGACGAAAGAAGCTTTCTCGGGTGCGGCCCTGGATGCGATAGGCATGCCCTGCGGCGGCATCGGGTCGGGCCAACTCTATCTTTGTGGCGATGGAACCCTTGGCGACTGGCAGATCTTCAACAATGCCCGGTCGTATTGGGTCGGGCAGACGAATTCCACGTACACCCACGAAGGGATCGCCAAGCCCTTCGAGCAGGGGTTCACCGTGGTGGCGGAGAAGCCGGGCGGCGCACGGGATTTCGCTTCGTTGAGCAGGGAGGGTTTCAGAGAAGTATCGTTCAAGGGTGAATACCCTATTGCGACGGTGACGTATTCGGGAGGGGATGCGCCGGTTTGTGCCGAAATGGAGGCCTATTCGCCATTTATTCCGTTGAATGCCCGCGAATCGTGTCTGCCCGCGACGGTGTTCAATATCACCATCGAGAATGTGTCGCCGGGACCGCTGACGGTGAGCGTGCTGGGCCGGCTGGAGAACGCGGTTGCGAACGAGTACAGGAACCAGGGTCCGGTCGTCGGGAAAACCCGCATAACGCGGACGGGGTCTCGCGGGCTGGTGTTGCACGCCTCGGAGGAGCCGCCGAAGCCCGTCGAGCAGGCCGGGGCTGAACGCGAGCCGCTCGTGTTCGAGACCTTCGAAGGCGATGATTACGGCGACTGGACGGCGTCGGGCGAGGCGTTCGGCGAGAAGCCCGCGCGGGGCACTTTAGCAGGCCAGCAGGCGGTGAGCGGGTACCAAGGCGAAGGCCTTGTGAATACGTTCCTGGGAGGCGACGAACCGACCGGGCGGCTGGTCTCGCCGGCATTCACCATCAACCGGAAGTTCATCAACTTTCTGATTGGAGGCGGTTCGGATAAGGAGAAGACCTGCATGAACCTCGTCGTAGGCGGCGCCGTTGCGCGCACGGCTACGGGCAGAAATGACGAGGCCCTCTCATGGCACGCTTGGGACGTCAGCGATATCCAGGGCAAAGAAGCGCATCTCGAGATTGTGGACGACGCCAGCGGACCGTGGGGGCATATCAACATCGACCAGATCGAGTTTGCCGACAAAGCGCGTAAACCGGAGATGCCGCCGCTCAAGGATGCGCGCGATTACGGGACGATGGCTTTGGCATGCATGGAGGCGCTGGAGCCGGGCGTTCTCGAAAGCCGGATATATCCCGCCGGCGCGCCCGAGACCTATCTCATCGAAGGGGAACACACCTACGCGCTTGAACAGAAGCGCCTGGGGTTGCTGAGCACACAGGACGTGCGGTTGGAACCGGGCGGGAAACACACCTTCACGTACGTCGTTGCATGGCATTTCCCCAATCAGGAGCAGGAGAATGGGCATTATTACGCCGCGCGGTTCGAGGATGCGGCCGCAGTAGCGAACTGCGCGCTCGACAATCACGAGCGTCTCACGGCGGACACCCGTCTCTGGCGCGACACGTATTACGACAGTTCGTTGCCGTATTGGCTTCTCGACAGGCTGCACTCGACGCTGTCGTATCTCGCCACGGGCACATGCCAGTGGTGGAAAAATGAGCGGTTCTATGCGTACGAGGGCGTAACGTGTTGTGCCGGCAACTGCACGCATGTTTGGAACTACGCTCATGGCCACGCGCGCCAGTTCCCCGAGCTGGCCCGCAGCGTGCGCGAAATGCAGGATTTCAATCCCCGGGAGAACGGCGGCGGATTTCATACCGACACGGGTCTGGTAGGTTTCCGCAGCAACGATGCGTACGCCGCGGACGGCCAGTGCGGAACGATCCTGAAGGCCTATCGCGAGCACCTCATGTCGGCCGACGACGCGTTTCTGAAACGAAACTGGCCGAGCATCAAGAAGGCTTTGGAATTTTCGATTGGCCACGACGCGAACGACGACGGGTTGATCGAAGACGAGCAGCACAACACCTACGACATCAATTACCACGGGGCCAATACGTTTGTCGGGTCGCTGTATCTTGCCGCGTTGCGCGCCGGCGAGGAAATGGCGAAAGAAATGGGCGACACGGCGTTTGCCGGCCGCGCCCGCAGGATATTCGAGAGCGGCAGGGACCTGACCCTCAAACGGCTATGGAACGGTGAGTACTTTGTGCAAGATGTGAGTCTCGAGGAGTACCCGAAGCACCAATACAAGGACGGTTGCCTTTCGGATCACCTGTTCGGCCAGGGTTGGGCGCACCAGTTGGGTCTCGGGTACATTTATCCGAAAGAGAACGTGCGCACGGCCCTTCAGTCGATCTGGAAATACAACTGGGCGCCGGACATCACGCCCTACAACGACGAGCACCCACCGTTCCGGTGGTTCATCAGTCCGGGCCAGGCAGGGCTGTTGACGTGCACGTGGCCGCACAGCGAGTTTCTTGCCGAGGGGACTCTATACCATAGCGAGGTGTGGACCGGCATCGAGTACCAGGTGGCGGGCCATCTTGCCGCCGAGGGGTTCGTGGAAGAAGCCCTGGCTATGTGCCGCGCCGTGCACGACCGGTACCACCCGAACCTCAAGAATCCGTACAACGAGGTCGAGTGCGGGGATCACTATGCTCGTGCCCTGGCCAGTTGGGGCGTTTACCTTGCCCTGGCGGGTTTTGAGTACCACGGACCGAAAGGTCACCTGGGTTTCGCGCCCAAGGTCACCCCCGAGGCATTCAAAGCGGCGTTCACATGGGCCGAGGGCTGGGGGACGTTCGAGCAATCGCGGTCGGGCAGCGCGCAGACCGGGCGTATCGCTCTGAAATGGGGCAAACTCCGGGCGAAAACCTTCACGTTTGCCCTCGCCGAAGGCAAGACGGCCGCTTCCGTGACGGTAAAGGCCGCGGGCAAGCCCGTTGATGCCTCTTCGAACGTCGCGGACGGACGTGTGACGGTGACTCTGGCTCAAGACGTGACCATTCAGCAAGGTGAGGCTTTCGAGGTCGTGATCGCATAACCCAGGCAAGACTAAAGGACAGGACTTTCCTTCGGGCCCCCTTGGCAATGAGAGGAGATTGCGGAAGAGATGAAAGCCTGTGTGCTTTACGGGATCGGCGATCTGCGGTATGAAGATGTCGAGAATCCGCGGCCGTATCCGGGGCAGGTTTTGGTGCGCGTCGATGCGTGCGGCGTGTGCGGCTCTGATATACCGCGTGTATTTCAGAAGGGGACGTACCGGTTCCCGACCATTCCCGGTCACGAGTTCTCGGGAACCGTGTTGCAGTGCGGCGAGGGCGTCGATGCGCGCTGGGTGGGAAAACAAGTGGTGGTGTTTCCTCTCATTCCGTGCCGGAAATGTGTCTCCTGTCAGGCGGCGCGATACGCTCTGTGCGAGGACTACGGCTATCTTGGTTCACGTAGCGACGGCGCATTTGCCGAGTATGTTGTCGCTCCGGAATGGAATCTTACCCCGGTGCCTCCGGGCGTCTCGCAGGAAGCAGCCGCGCTGACGGAGCCGGCCGCGGTAGCGGTTCACGCGCTGCGGCGTGCGGGGGTCGATGCCGGCGATGCGGTCATGATTTTCGGCACGGGACCTGTCGGCCTGATGCTGGGCCAATGGGCGCGCGCGATGGGGGCAAGCCGTGTGGCGCTGGCGGACATTGATTCGCGGAGGCTGGCCTTTGCGAAAGAAATGGGGTTCGAGGGTGTGTGCAATGCCGCCGGGACCGATTGCGTTTCCTGGGCGCGGGACTTTTTCGGGCGGGCGCCGGACGTGGTCGTCGAGGCGTCCGGGAGTCCGGCCGCATACGAGCAGAGTCTCTTGTCTGCGAGAACGCTGGGCCGGGTAGTTCTCATGGGCAATCCGGCGGGCGAAATGAAAGTCTCGCAAGAAGCGTACTGGGCGATTTTGAGGAAGGAATTGTCAGTATTCGGCACCTGGAACTCGTTGTACCGTTCGGCGCCCCGCGACGAATGGCAGCTGGCACTCGATTTCATGGCCAGCGGCAAACTGGAGGCTACCCCCCTGATCACGCACCGGGTCGGCCTCTCGGAACTGCCCGGGATGCTGGCCAGCATTCGGGACAAGACGGAATTCAGCAGCAAAGTGCTGATGGTCAATCCGCCGCGCAATGCCTAGGCGCGCGGTTGCCGGGCCGGGCTTCGCGAGACCCGGCGGTCTCTGCGCAGACTGGATTTTCTTCGCCCCCGCGCCGGGGGTGTTCACAACGAAGGAGCGGTATCATGAAGGCGGCCGTGTTGGAAGGTTTGGAGCGTTTTGCCATCAGAGAGGTGGAGACGCCGGCGCCTGACGACGACAGCGTTGTCGTCCGTGTGCGGGCGTGCGCGGTGTGCGGCTCGGACATCCGGATGTTTCACCACGGGAATTCGCGTCTGAAACCCCCGGCGATCATGGGCCACGAGTCCGCCGGCGAGGTGGTGGCCGTAGGGCGCAACGTGCGTCATCTCAAAGAGGGGGACCGGGTTTGTATCGGGGCGGACGTCCCGTGCGGCGAGTGCGCTTTCTGCCAGGCGGGCATCGGCAATAATTGCCAGATCAACTACGCCATGGGGTACCAGTTCCCGGGAAGCTTTGCCGAATACGTCCTGCTGAACCGGACCGTGGTCACCTTTGGCCCGGTGCACAAGATTCCCGGGCACGTCACGTTTGAGGAAGGGGCGCTTGCGGAGCCTCTGGCGTGCGTGTTGAACGCCCTTGAGCTTTCGCCCCCGAAATTCGGCGACACCGTTGTCATCATCGGGGCGGGCCCCATTGGCTGCATGATCATCGAGGTGGCGAAGAAAATGGGGGCGGGCAAAGTCATCGTGGTCCAGCGTTCGCGGCCTCGTCTCGAGAACGCCCGGCAATTCCATGCGGATGTGTACATCTGCTCGTCCGAGGAGAACGCGGTGGAGCGCGTGAAAGAGGAAACCGGCGGACTCGGGGCGGATGTCATTATTACGGCGTGCCCATCGCCCGACGCGCAAGTGGATGCGGTTCAGATGGCGAAGAACCGCGGCTGGGTCAATTTCTTTGGCGGGCTTCCGAAAGACAAATCAAGAGTCACCCTCGATACCAACATTATCCATTACAAGGAACTGTTCATCTGCGGCGCCCACGGGTGCGTGCCGCGGCATCACCGGAAAGCGGCGGAACTGATTTCCAACCGCGTGGTGGACGTGAAACCCTTCATTTCGCACCGTTATCCGCTGGACAAGATAGCCGAGGCGTTCGCAATGGCCGAATCCCATGCAGGGATGCGGGTGATTGTGCAGCCATAGCGCCAGCGGGTGCGGCGGAGACCTCCGATTGGGGCAGGTGAGCCCACAGGGCAATTATTCAAGAAAACGGAGCGCCGCGGAAGCAAGGAGAATTCCGCGGCGCTCCTGGGAGTCGACGGGATGATGTCAGGCGCGTTGTGTGTCGCTGCGCGCCAAACCTACCAAGACTCTATCTATTTCCACGGTAGCCTCCGCCTGCGCCTCCGCCTTGTCCGTGCATGCCGCGGCCGCCGCCTCCCCCACCCTGGTCCCGCATCCCGCGGCCGCCGCCGCCTTGTCCGCGCATGCCGCGGCCGGGCCCCATTCCACTGCCCGGACCGAATCCCTCATCCGCGTTCCAAACGCCGTCACCGTTGGTGTCGCGGGCTTGGAACTGTTCCCGGGTGATCTCGGGGTGCGCGGCGGACGCCTCCTCATAAGTGATTGTTCCGTCGGCGTTTACATCCATGCGGGCCCTGTTTCTGGGGTGGCCGTCACCGGGTGTTTGGGGAACCTCCGACGCCGTATCCTGGGGCTGGATTTCGGGCGCGGGTTCAGGCGCCGGGGCCGCCGGGGTCTGGTCGTCCTTTGTCAGCAGGTACGCGCCCAGCGTGACGCCAACAAACGCCATCAGGACGATTGCAGCCAGTATCACCGGGTTTCTCATTCGGTCTCTCCCATATCATCAGTAACCAGGGCGTTTCACGTTGTGAAGTGTCGGATAGAGAGGAGCAATCCCCGTGCCAGCGGACAGGCGCGACCCTGAACAGGCTAGAGACCCTGTTTTCGGGCCCATTCGCGTCCTTGACGACGCCCGCGCGGCCCGCCATGCGAGCAATTCTTGCACGACACCCTTCCAAGCTGCGCAAAGGTTGCAGAGGGCAAGCCTGGCCCGAAGGGCCAGGCTGGTATGTTGCGCGCCTTCGGCGCTCCGGAGGGGCCCCGTGCCGCCGCCTTCGGCGCTCCGGAGACCCCATGCCGCCGCCGATCCGGACGTCGTGGTCGATGTGGACGCGGCAAATATCCCGGCCCGCTTATGGGAGGTCCCCGCTTGGGACACAACAATCCGATACAGCGCCAACGGCGCGCAAACATACCAGCCCAGGCTGAAGGCCTGGGGAAATGGACTCCCCTTCCCCAGCGCCAACGGCGCGAAACATACCAGCCCAGGCTGAAGGCCTGGGGGAAATGGGTCCCAAGCATCCCCCGGGCTGAAGGCCCGGCACATGGTTCAAACGGCCGCGAAAACATTCTCATTTCACGTTACAGGAGATGGTCGCGAGATACACGTGGTTGCGCAAACGGAACTCGCGGTCCGGCGGTCCCCGGCTGCCTTTGACCGTGAAGATGAGGCGGACGAAGATGCGACCAAGTGAGTGTGGGATGAGGATGTTTCGTGCCTTCAGCCCTCCTCCTATCTGATGCCGCTTGGTTATTTCGGACCGTTATCCACGGGACGAGATTGCCGATGTGTTCGCGGCGGCCCACTCTCATACAGGGATATGGTTGACGAGACAGTTTTGAAGAAGCCGGGCCAGCCAGTCGAGTTCTCTCTGCGTGGGGAGCCGGACACCTGGATGGAGCCCTTTTCCGGCCAAGCAGACTTGTCCGGCCAGTAAACAAATCATATTGGATATTGACGCGGAAATTATGATGCCGAGCAGATTGAGATGCTGGGGTATTTCTAGTTTTGCATTTTTGATTTGCAGTCTCTGGACCTCCCGTGGTACAAAGAGACTCTTGGCGCACGCAGGATATGTCGCATTGGAGGGGGGTATATGCGCGAGAAAACTTCGGCTGAGCAAAGAAAACTCACTGCTCTTCTCAAGAGAGATCACACACTTTTCGGGGGCGTCCTTCTCGGATTGGACGGCTACATCATTGAAATCCAAGCCCGAGCAACTGAGATACTCCGCCACCCTCGACCTTGGAGGTCAGCAGTTTCGGTGACAGGCATGGCGCGAGGAAGCATTCTGGAATCATGGGACCGGATAGCGGGTGCCTTCGCAAAGTTCGAGATACCTGAACCCGAAGTAGGCATACTGATTAACCTGACCCCTGCGGACTTGCCAAAAGAGGGAGCACTACTCGACCTGCCGATGGCTATCATAGCACTCCAGGCTGCCGGTATTTTGCCTGACCTCCACGAAGCCTGGGAGAGCAAGTACATCGTGGTTGGCGAAGTAGGTCTACACGGGGAGATTCGCCGTGTTCCGGGTATTCTTTCAATTGCAGCGGCGACAAAGGCCGGGCAGAATCTGGTCGTTCCCGCTGGCAATGAGCGGGAATGTGCCCTTATCGTCGCTGCTCCAGGACACCAAGGATGCACCATTTCCGCAGTATCGAGTCTAAAGCAAGTCATTGATTTTTTTAGTGGAAAGAGCGAACTGACGAACGTACTCTCGTCACGTGTGGAATTTGAAGACTTCATTCCGAAATGCACCGATATCGGGAGTATCAAAGGGCAGGACCGGGCGAAGGAGGCGGCGCTGATTGCGGCCTCCGGCGGGCACAATCTGCTACTTATCGGGCCTCCAGGCGAGGGCAAATCGTTGCTGGCGAGCGCCATTCCTGGCATTCTCCCGCGGCTCTCGAATGAGGAAGTTGTCGAACTCACCCGCATCTATTCGGCGTATGGTGCATTCGACCGCGACGGTCTTGTCGTGAGCCGCCGCCCGATGCGGAGTATTCATCATTCGGCCTCGAAACAATCTCTGATCGGCGGAGGCAGCAAACAGCCTAAGCCGGGCGAAATCACACTCAGTCACTTGGGCGTGTTATTCCTAGACGAGATTGCAGAATTTAGTAAATCGACCCTCGATAGCCTCCGACAACCCATGGAAGAGGGTTGCGTACGGATTTCCCGTGTAGGCGTCTCCATCGAATATCCATGCCGATTCACACTTGTTGCGGCAATGAACCCCTGCCCGTGCGGATTCTACGGCGATGAACTTCGTTGCCGGTGTACGGAACAGGAAGTGAAGAAGTACCAGAAGAAGATCTCCGGGCCGATTCTCGATCGAATCGATCTCCAGGTTGACCTGAAGCCTCTCACAACCGATGAACGATTCAGTGAGACGGATCCCAATTTGCGTAAACAGTACCGGGCGAGAGTCGAGCGGGCGCGGCGACGACAGAACGAGCGCTTCAGTGGCACCCAAATCCCCTTCAATGCGGCTATGCCAGGAGGAAGGATTCGCGAGTTTTGCCAATTCACTGATGAGGCATTCGATCGCTATCGGAGAATCATCGACCAGAACACGCTTTCTACGCGGGCGATGGACCGTGTTGCCAAAGTTTCGCGAACCATAGCTGACCTCTACGACGGGGACGAAATAGCGCCTGAGCATGTGGCGCGGGCGGCGGCGTACGTACTTGGGGGAAGCGCAAAGGCTGCCCTGCACTAGAACGGATCTCCAAACTGCGACGAGAGGAGAGGGACGATGGTCAGGAGACGGTTTTCCTGGAAGCGTGCCACGGGCATAAGCCGGATGAAGTCGCAGTTATCCCGGGCAACAGGGGTCCCGCTGACAAAGAGGGGCCGGCAACTAAAAATGAAGCGGATGTTGAAGAGTGGCAGCGGGTGTGCCGTGGTAGTTGTCTTGAGCCTAATTGTGCCGTTGCTGGTGATCGTAGCCAGCATGATCGCGATAGTCCACTGTGTTCATGCCGACATGTTGCTGACTTCCCCCCATCCGCGCCGGACCGCTTGCCAGCGAAATGGCGCGGAAAACCGGGTTGAGAATGGAACACGTGGTGTTACAATAAGAGCCTGGTTATCACGTAGCTGAAAGGAGTGCGGTCTCCTCTTTGAGGCGGAGGCGGCACATCACGGCTTGACCTCGTCCTTGGACAAGCCGGGGCGTCGATATTCGTCCCCGGGAGTGCCCGCGGAGAGTCAAGCCGAGCGGCGCGCGGCTTTTCTGACCACGGCAGATGGGGCAGGAAAACAGGGAGGGCGAAACACCCAATGAAGCAACTTTCCGCCCGGTGGACGCTCTGCAGCGGCGTGGCGTTGTCCATTGCCATGCTCCTTTCCTGCAACGAAGGCGAACGCGGGGACGCCGCAGTGCAACTCCAAGTGCCCGTAGGGGGAAGCTTACAGAATCCGGCCTGGTCTCCTGACGGGACTCAACTGGTCTTCACGCGATTCATAGGGGGATATAACGCAGAACCGGCGGACCTGATGGTGGTTGACGCCGGCACCCTGGCTGTGCGGGTCCTGGTGTCGGATGGGAGCGCCAATGTCAACCTTCCGGGTTTATGCTGGAACGGGTTTACGAATCAGGTCGTCTTTTCCTCGTCACGGGAGCCTCATGACGAGGTCTATGCCATCGACGCGGACGGCTCGCCCGGGGACGAGGAACAGGTCACGGACCGGCCGGCCCATATGGCGTACGAACCGTCCTTTTCACCGGACGGAGAGTCCGTCGTTTTTGAATCGCACCTCCTCGACGTGGAAGATAATGGCGTCATCATGCGCTACGACCTGGATGGCTCGGACGACTACGTGGCGCTCACGGCCCCGGAGGACGATTCCCGCCAGCCCAACTGGTCGCCGCGCGGCGATCGAATTGTGTATCAGCGTCTGGAGAATGGTCAATGGGACCTCTGGGTGATGAACCCCGACGGTTCCGATGGGGAACAGATCACTACGGGGTCAGGCGATAAGACTGACGCATCCTTCTCATCTGATGGCGAGTGGATCGTCTACAGTTCGGACGAGGGCGGCCTCGAGTTCGCGAACCTGTTTGTTGTTCCACTGTCGGGCGGCGCCGGTACCCGCGTCACGTACTCCAAGGGATATGACGGTGCGCCTTCGTGGTCGCCCGACGGCGGGCGAATCGCGTTTGAGTCGTATCCCGGCGACCCGGACGATTCTCCCGGCACGGCCCTGTGGACCATTCAAGCGCCGTCTCGATGAATGTGTGCGCGTCCAGTGACAAGGCGAAAGCGAAACTGGCCGCACAGGCATTTCGCACGTGCAGCGCATTGGGAAGAGTCCCTGGCATCCGGGGAATTTCGCAGATTCGCGGATTCTGCGGGCACACGGGGGAAGACGGGGTTCACGACGCCACGCAGGCGTCACAAGAAAAGGAAAAGGGCTTACGCGAACGTGCGTAAACCCTTGCCGTATTTATGGCAGCCCGTAGGGGGTTCGAACCCCTGTGACAGGACTGAGAATCCTGCATCCTAGACCACTAGATGAACGGGCCGCACTAAAAGAGAGTAACACCTTTTTTGGCTGCCGGACTAGGACTCGAACCTAGACAACCCTGATCCAGAGTCAGGTGCCCTACCATTAGGCTATCCGGCATCGCGGCAAGATTTTAGCCTATGTCCTGCGAGGGAGTCAAATAGAGCGCCCGGCGCCTTGCTCGAACCCGGTTGTCCCGCCGGTTAAGGAGCGGGCGTGCTGTCAAGCTCGTCTGCGTTGAACAGCCCGCGGCTGACGCGGATCCGGTCGATGTCGCCGATGAACGGGGTAACCAGTCCAATTTCGTTGCCGACGCGGATCAGGGGCGTAGCCGGGTGGCCCGGACAGCCGCGGAGTTCGAGCCGCTCGGTGAATTTGCCGTCGACGTAGCTGTCCACGTACCGGCCGTCATGGAAATTCACTGCAACATGATGCCATTGGCCGTCGGGAGGAACGATGGAATGGGTTCCGGCGGTCTCGCCGATTCCGTAGAGCGTAAACAGGACCTCCCCCTTGTGATTGATGCCGAGTCGAAACCCGCCGCCGAGACCGTAGCTGAAAATGGAGGCGCCGTACTGTTGCTCGCGCTGGCCGTTGTGGCGCACCCATGCCTCGACGAGCAGCGGGCAATAGCTTACATCAAGCACGTGCTGCTGGTCAGTGGCCTCGAGATGGGCGCCATGGGGAAGGCGCAGAAAACTGCCCGCGCCCGATGGTCCCCCTTCGACAATCTCCGGTTGCGGCCGGTCCGCAACGGGCTGCAATACCATGCCCGTCGAGCCGGATTCCTTCCAGGCCTCGGAGCCGCTGCCGTCGAACGTGAATGATGCCAGCAATTCCTTGGTGCATTCGGGGGGGAACGCGCGGGATGCGACATCGGCGGCCAAGGCAGCCAACTCGTCGCTGGTCCGGTTCCATGCCGCCCCGATATGGTTCAGATTGAGCGGGCGGTTCGTGGCCGCATACACCTGGCGATACTCCTCCCACAGGGCACGGTGCCGCGCCTCGAGTTCGTTCAATAGCGGCACGACCTCCTCGGTTCCAGCAGGCGGCGCGGCCGTGCTTTGCGCCACGCGGCGGTACGCCAAGGCCATATCGGCAGCGCAGGCGAGCATACGCGCGGACAGATCGACGGAACGCAGATAATCGGCGTTGCGCCGCGCATGCGTGTCGGAAAAGACGGCATGCGCCGCCTCGGACTCCGCTTTAAGATTATTCCGGAAGGAAAGCTCGCCGTCTTGCTGCCCCATCATTTCGAGCACGCGTTGTCTGACATCGTCATGCAACAGGCGGCGCGCCCATGCCACATGGGCGAGGTCGTCGCCTTGGCAGCGCGCCAGGCGCGTCAGCGCCTCAGCAAAGGGCGCGGAATCGACGCCGAAGAAGCTTCGGGCAAACGCGCGGGAATAGTCGTCGAGGGCGAGCACATCGGGATTCCACGAGACGGTTCCGCAGTAGATAAAGCCGTATTGATTCAGCTCGCTGAGGTTGATGCCGGCCGCCCCACGGTAGCCGTCGCCCCAACTGCTCACAAAATGCCCCATCCCCCCGAGTTCGGCCGTTTGCTTCGCAAGCGCCTGCATATTCTGAAACGCGGGCGGGTATATGGGGTAGAGGTTGTTCCAGTCCCACAATCCGGATAGGGCCATGGTCGTGAACCCCATTTCCTTGAGCTTGTCGAAACCCTCGTAGTGTTCGCGGGGCGCATAGTCCCAGAACATCATGACGATGTCTTTGGGAAGCAGTTCGAGGATGCCGGGGTGGTTCAGCACGATGTCGGCATACATGATCATGGTTTGCCCGTGGGCCTTGACGGTGTTGTTCACGCGGGTATAGTAGTCCGCATACACCTTCTCGAGTCCTTTCTCCTGGATGGCTGCGGCGGAGCGGCCGCTGCCGACGACCTGGCTTTCGTCTAACCCGCAGTGGAAGTACCGCGCGCCGAAAGCGGGGGCGATCTCGTCGATCATGGAACGGACCAGCTCGAAGGACTCATCGGACGTTGGGCATAACGTGCCGCCGCCGTCGCCCGTCTCGGACAGATGCCGGTACCGGTCGTGGCGCAAGGTCATCTCCATGTGCGCGAGAAGTTCGACCACGGGTATGACCTCGATGTAATAGTCGCGGGCATACGCCACGAGTTCGCGGATTTCATCGAACGTGAACCGATCGTATTCCGTGCTGATCGCGGGGTCGAACGCATACACGAAGTGATCCGGTTCGATGAACCAGCAGTACGTGTTCATCTTGTACCGCGCGGCCGTACGGATGCTCCGTTTGTGGTCCTCCATCGTGGGCAATTGGTCGCGGCCGTAATCCTCGTGAGGTCCCCGCATGGACAGGGCCGGCCAGTCGACGATATCCAGCAACGGCAGCGCCGTCAGACCCCGGAGCTCGGCCGCCTCGACAAGCTGGTCGAGCGTCATCATCCCATAGAAGAGACCGCGCTCGGTTTCCGCCAGGACCTGGATGCCGGATTCATAGATTGTGAGCCGGTACCCTTCCTCGCGTCCGGCGTCCGGAATCTCGAAAGCCGCCGGCGGAACGGATTCCTGTGCGCCGAGGCAAATCTTGAAGGCCTCCCCTTGCGCCAGCGCGATGGACGCCGCCGCCTCGCGGCCTTTCCACAGCGACAACTCGTGTAGCCGCGCCTCGAGCCGCGTCCCAGCATCCGGTTGCGGCGTGTACAGCCGAATCTCCGCAATGCGCCAGTTCAGGCCCGATGCCCTGTCCCCCGCCTCGACGTGCCGTGGCCGCGGCAACAGGTCATCGGCCAGAGAATCGGCGGCCGCCCCGCAACACCACGCGCACAACCCGGCAAGCATGAAGACGCCCGTGAACGATGTTTTCCTTGCTGAAACCATTTGACATATCCTCTGCCTCTCGATGGCCTGATTTCAGCGCTGCCGGAGGCGGTTTGGGAATGGAACGGGCGCCCTTCACAAGACGTGGCGCCCCGCAGGTCCAGTATTCCTTCTGGGCCAGGAAGATTCAAGGAGCGGATTGCTGTCTTCCCATGCGCTCTGTTCTGGCTTTGTCCATTCTTGGTCGTCAGACAGGATAGAAACGCCGTTGTTTCTCTCGCTTCCTTTACAGGTAGCCCAGGGAGCGCAGGATGTTTTCGTTTTCGGGCGCTGAATCCTTGCCGGGCTGGCGACGCCCTCGCTCGGGCGCCGTATTCACTCTGTCCAGGCCGGTCTTGCCCTTCATGGCGGCGGGCAGTTCGATAGGCCCGGCGGGCGTGAGATCTCTGCCTGCGAACGCTGCATAGTCCGGCGGATATCGATGCACCTTGAATACCGCATTCAAGTAATGGCCGCGCTCATCAACACCGGGTAGTTCTCCCTGGGCAAGGGTTCCTCCCCGGACAACCGGGTTGACGTATTTCCAAACGGTCTCGCCCTCAGGGGTGACCTCAAAGAAAGTTCCCAGGACGCCGGCGCATATCAAGGTATTTCCGTTAGGCAGTCGATGGGCGCCCGAGATCTCGGGCGAGTAGAAATGGGCCTTGTCGGGCGACGCGTAACACCAGACCGGCTCCGAGGGACCGTAGGTGTGGTCCGTGGCCATTTGGTAGCTTCCCCTGACGTCCACTGGCAACACGATTTCCTCGACGGAAGAGAAGCCGCGGTCCAATCCGTTATTGAAGATCAGGACGTTCCCCGCTCCCGGATAGCCGTTCGGGATCCAGTGCGCATCGTGTTGCTGGAAGAGCCGGCGGCCGTGACCGTCATCCTGGTCATAGGCGGCCGGATTGCCCCAGCGGTAAAGCAGGCCGCCGCCCGTGGCGTATCGTCCGGCGGTGCAGCCAGCCGCATCCTCCGCTGTCAGCGCATGGTCGATGATCCAGATCTCGTTGCACCCGCGAACGCTTAGCATGATCTGGTCCAACTTCGCGTTATACGCGATGGAGTTCATATGGTTCCAGAAGGCAGGGATACCGCGTCCGTTGCAGTTTACACTGATGCGTTCAGGATGCTCGGCGACATTGCCATAGTTTCTTCTGTCCGGCTCCCGATCCTGAATCAGGTGGTCCCACACATGCCATTCCCAGACGATTCTTCCGCCCTTGGGCCGCACGGGCTCGATTTCCACTACATAGTCCGGGAACAGTTCACCGTCGCGGAGCAGGTCAGGATCGAAACCGGCGGCGACACAATCCTCAAGGGTTTTGCGCTCGACGGCAAGGGCCAAGACATTGCCATTAGGCATTACCGCAACGTCGTGGTGGAGCATATGTTCGTCGCTGGCATAATCAAACTCCCACACGAGGTTGTCGTCCCAGTCGTACTCTTCGAGCCGGCCGCCTTCGCCGCCTCGGGTGAACCCTTGGGCATGTGTAAAGCAACACCGCAGGAGATGTCCGTTTTCAAGCAGGTAAACGGTCTGCCCCGGTTCAAACTGACTCTTGGTCCATTCATGGACGACGTGCCCCTCGTTATTGATGAGATATGTCATAGTCCGGTGTTTGGGGGCGAACAGGGTATAGCCTGGCGAAGCTTTGGGGGTATCGGCCACAAGGCCGAGCTTTCCTTCCGAGAGTGTGGTGATATCGAGCGCGGCTTGTCTCTTTGGGGTTCCCTCCCGCGGCGGAGGCGGGTTGCCGGCGTCTTTGCCTCTCCGTGGACCCGGTCCGCCCGGACGGCCTCGACGTTCTTCCCGCCGGGGCGGACGCTGCTCACGGAGGGGCTGTCGCGGCCGGCCGTTTGTGGCAGGTTTACCGCGATTTTCCGCTTGCGCCGCGGTTGATTTCGCAACCGCCCGGGTTTCGGCGTTGATGGGCAGCACGACGCGGAATCCTACATGGTAGTAAGGATGGTCCGGGTCTTCGGGCCCCCGCCAGTACGAGGGGTTGCGGTTCGACACGCGGCTGTGGCCATACTCGCCGTTATACCAGTTCCCGCCGCGCATGCCACGATACGGCTTGCCGTCAGGCATCAGGCTGGGACGTTCCGGTCCCGGCGGATTGTCCGCGGGGCTATATCCGTAGTAATCGCGGGCATACCAGTCATTGACAGACTGCCACACGTTGCCGGCCATGTCGTAGAGACCATAGCCGTTTGCGCCGTCGCCGGTCTGGAAGGTTTCCTCGGTTCCGGGCCAGCCGAAATCGGCCCTCGCACGAAGCTGTCCGTTGAAAAAACCGACGGGCGTCGTCCACGGCAAAGGGCCTGTGCGAAATGGATTATTCGATTCCGGCCAGTTAGCCTTTGCCGGATCGGCATCGTCGCCCCAGGGGAAGTTGCAGTAGGGATCGTGTAATCCGCCGCGCGCGGCGTATTCCCACTCGGCTTCGGTGGGCAGCCGGAAACCGCTCCGGCTGAAATCGCACTCCCAAGTGGCGGTGTCGTAGCAAGGCGGGCGGTCTTGTTGCGCGCTCAGCCAATTGCAGTATGCCGCGGCGCCCGGCCAGCGGATACAGACAATGGGATGGTCCTCTTTGCGATCAAGGACCGCGAAATGCACCCCATCCCACGCGATACGGCTGTACGGCGACATGGCCCGCGTCTCGCAGAGCAACTCGTTTGCGCCGGCGAGATATACGCCCCCCTGCCGCACCTCAATGGTCCGTTGGGCAACTGCGGCGTTGAGGAATTCGCAGTATTGCCGCGTGGTGACGTCGTAGATGCCCATGTAGAAGGCGTCCAGCCGCACCTGATGCACCGGCGTCTCGTCGCCGCCATGCTTCGGGTCCACAAAGCCATGATGATCGCCCATCTCAAAGATGCCGGCCGGGATCAACACACAGCCATCGGGTGCGGACGCATCGGCGGCTCGCGCCGGCTCCGGGACAGTCGATGGTTGTTGCGAGTCGGCGGTTTCCCTCAGAGAACAGCTCCAGAAAGCCGGTAGGGCGATCAGTGACACAATGGCTGCAAGCCTGGGGTTATTGAGCATGGATCTCATCGTTGGGGTCCTGTTGTGAGGTGGGTAGCCCTGTACCGTCCGCGGTACCGCCTGTTCTGGATTGCCCTTGTTGCGCCCTCGCGGCTATCCGGTATTCGAAAGCGACTTGAGAACCGCCTTCGGCGCCGTCCGTGCGATTTGTCACCGGCGTGCGGACGTAGGAGACGGTCGCAAGCGCTTTGTCGACGTTAACTCTCAAATAGCCGGGACTTGCCAGGAAGTCTCCCTGCACATAGCCGTACTCGGCGGCCATTCGCGCAGCTCCCCGGCCGCCCGAGCGGGAAGGCTGCGGCACGAGTTGATAAATCACGCCATCGAGTTCCTGGCGCGCAAAGAAGTGATCGTGACCATGGAATACTACGTTGACTCCGTACCGGGCGAGAAGTGCATGAACCGGCATACCCCAACCGGGGCGCTGCTCCTGAAAGGCGTGTCGGCCATCCCAGTCATGACCGCCCCATTCACCATACCGGGCAGCTTCCGCGCCACCCCGCATGGAGACATCTGTACCCCCGACCAGGTTGTGGATGAAGACGAACTTGAATGCCGCCGTGTTATCTTTCAACGTGCTCTCGAGCCACCGGTATTGCTCTTCCCCGAGCGTTGTGTTCCACTGCCCGTGTGCTCCGTGCGCGCGAGTTGTCGTGTACCAGTAGGGATCCAGGACCACAAAGAGCGCACCGCCCCACTTCCAAGCATAGTAGTCTTCCAGCAGCCCCAGTGACTCGAACGGGGTATCGTTGCCGGCATAGAAATCGTTGGGAACGGGGTTCGGGAAGAGCCGCTTCCGGATGGCATTGGACCATCCGGCGATGCAATCCCCCTGGGCGCTGAAGCGTTGTCCGAACTCACCATCATGATTTCCGAGAACGAGAAAGAGCGGGGCCGAATGGCAAAGCAAACCGAAGTAGTAGCGTTGAGCCAGATACTGAGGCAGCGCGGCCTGATAGTCCTGTTTGCGCTTGTCGGTCATGAACGTGTCGCCGAGGTCGATGTGAAAATCAGGGGCGTCGCCAAGGGCCGAGCGAAGGGCGCGCGCGTACAGTTCAGGAGATTCCGGGCTATCAAGATGCGAATCGGCCTGCACCGTGAACGTAAATGACGTCCCCGGAGTACGTTGGGTGTGGAATGTGCAAGTCTCATCCGGTACGAAAGCGTCCGTCCCTGCGCGCCGCAAGTACAGCTGATAGTAATGCTGCGTACCGGGCGTCAATTCATCGAGCAGGACCTCCTGGGGCTGGCCGGGGCCAAGGGGGAATATCTTCGTCTTTCGAACCAAATCTCCGACGGCGGTTCCGTAGGCAACATACCCGTCCATGGGGATATAACCCAGAATGCTGAGTGTTATGCAGTGGCCAGTCGGACGCCCGAGAATGATGTCGAAATCGTGCGCTGGCACGCCCGTGTAGAAAACGGACGAAGGACCACGTTGAAGTTCTTTTGCGCGCATTGGAACGGCATCGAGCTGGCCGCGTCCCCCAAGGTGATGTTCCTGTTCCTGGGACAAACCGGCCGCAGCCAGAATGAGAAGACCAGCCACAACTGCCGGCGTTCGTGAGAAAGTGCGTCTCATGACTTTTGGTTCTCCAGAGAAATCCTTCCTGTTGAACCCCAAGTATCGGCAGATGGTTCCTTCCCGAAGGCCATCTCGATATACGATGTGATTCCGAGGTCAAGCCAGCATTGTCAGCGAATGGGAATTGACGAGTTGGAGGTTGCTACAAAGGCCGCCCCGCGCCTGGTGGACAGGTCTGCGCTTGCCGCTTCGGAAGGCAGAAGTGACGGCATGCGCCCCTGACAAGGGTCTCCTAAAGCTGAGCTTTATTGACCAGTCCCGCGCACTCGGGGAAATCCCACTGGATCTCTGGATAGTTCTGCCACATTTTGACGTCGCGCGTGAGCAGTCCGTAGAGTTCGGGCCGGCGCTGGTGCATGGTCCGCAAGTGCTTGCGTTTCCATCGAAGTTCGGCGAGGTTGATGGAGGCACTGACACAGGCGTCGCCCTTGTCTTTGATGCGAGGATAGAGGCGTGCCTGCTCGCGTTCCTGGGAGTAGCCGCCGGCGGGCGTGACGCAGCCCGGCCCTGCGAATCCGGTGTTGAACCCCATGGTGATGTTCGCGCCGACGACGCAGCCGTAGCACTGCGCGGCCATGATGCAGTGGGAGTCTTCGACCATGCCGAAGCGGCCGTTTATCCAAAGGATGATCTCAGCGCCCATGTATGAGGTACATCCCCACGCCTCCGGGAAATAGCCGTCATAGCATTGGAGAATGCCGACCGGAGCGCAGTCCAGCGTGAACACCTTGAATTCGCTGCCGAGGATGCCGCGGGCTTCCCGATCGTTGCCCTGGTTCGGCGGCCAGAAGTGAGGCTCGGGACCCGAGGCGGGGTGGCATTTAAGATACCGGCCGAGAAAATTGCCGGCGCGATCGACCACCCATGCGCTGGTAGACCACTGGTCCGTGCCGTGTTTTTCGACGCAGCCGGTGACCGCGTTGATCTTGTGCTTTGCGGCCAGCGCGAAGAACTCCCGGGCCACCGCGTCTTTGGGTGTGATCGTATCGCCCAGGACGTACTCGGGGAAGACAACCAAATCGGAGCCGAGATCCGCCGCCTTCTCGAAGAACAGGGGCATTCGCTCGATGGGCGGCGGCGCTTCCGGCCCCGTGGTAAGCTGGACCATCGTAATTGTCACGGCTTCTTTCGGGCCCATGGATTGCTCCTTTGCCGCCGGGCGCTGCTCCCGGGATTTCTTCGTTTCGCGGCGGGGGTTAGCGGCGCTGGCCGACGCCGCAAGACCAATCCCCGTTGCCCCCGCACCTATGAATGCGCGCCGGGTGAACGTGGTCCTATTCTTGGGTTTGCTCATGACGCACACTATAGCGGATGCGTGTACTGGGTTCCATGCAACGCGCGCGGGGAAAACGCCAATATCAGCGGGGTGTGGTATGGTAGTCTGCGTTGGGCAATCTGAGATATGATTTGTCGCGGCGCATCCGGATTGCCGGACGCGGAACTCCCGCAGCCGGGTATTGTCCGCGAAGATTCGAAGGGGGCTAACGATGAGGCTGCGTTTATGCGTTGCGCTGGCGTTGCTCTTGGCGGTCCCCATTGCCTTTGCCCAGGCCGTACCCGCAAGTGCGGCCGACGAAAAGAACCTGGAGCCGAGCGAACGATTCCTGCCCGATGTCTTCTCGCACCGCATATCGTACCGGCGCGAGGTGGATTTGAACGGCGTCTGGGAGTTCAAACGAGACCCGGGCAACATCGGTGAGAGCCAGGGGTGGCATGAGGGGAAGGGCGCGTTTGAAGCGTGCATGACGGTTCCGGGGGCGCCCCAGGCACAGGGTCACGGCGAACCGCACCAGTACCAACGCACGATGTTCATGGAACCGTTTTGGATTCGCCGCTCGTTCTCTGTTCCACCGTTGGCATACGGTGAGCGGCTATGGCTGCGCATCGGAGGCATTCTCCCGGCGGCCAGGATCTACGTCAACGGCCGTGAAGCGGGCTATACAAAGAGCAGCCGTACGCCGCAGCGCGTGGATATTACGGATTTCGTGCGCGCCAATGCCGAGAATGCCATCGCCATCAAGGTGTGCGAGCTTCCGGAAGTCCGCATGGACGGGATGTTGGAGTGGAACGAGGGTACGCAGTTGTGGAGCGGCCCGTACCGTCCCATTTATTGCGAAATCGCGGGTAAATGCAGCGTGATTGATGCGTATGTGCGCACGCGGCTTTCGGACGGGGTTGTGGAAGTCGATGTCGACCTGTCGCATGCGCCGGAGGTTCCCACGGACCTCGAACTGGCCGTCAAGGATGGCGAGAAACGGCTGGGCCGGGCGCTGGGGCGCATGCCTGAAAGGCAGACGCACGCGCGAAGTTCAGTGAAACTGCGCACGTTTGAGGCGTGGTCGCCGGAACATCCGAAGCTGTACACGCTGGAAATCAGTTTGAAGGAACGGGGGGCGTCCATCGAGTCCGACAAGGTTGGCATGCGGTTCGGCATGCGGGAATTCAAGACGGAGGGGACCAAGTTCTACCTGAACGGGGCGCCGCTGTACGTGCGCTGTTTCGGCGAACACCTCTATTACCCGGATACGCTGTGTCCGCCATCGGACGTCAACTGGTACGCGCCCCGTCTCCGCCTGGCGCGCCAGTACGGAATGAATGCGGTCAAGGGATGCGTGGAGGCGGTGCCGCCGGAATTCCTCGAAGCGTGCGATGAAGCCGGAATACTGGTCATTCAGGAAATGCCGTTTGGCCTTTCCACCTTGCGCGCGAACCGGTACACCATCGACGAGCGGTTCAGGCGGTATTATTCGGGCGAACTCGACGGCCTTGTGCGGATCAGCCGGAACCATGCGTCCGTCATGGCCTACAGCATGTCGAGCGAGATGTCCTTTGACAGCCAGACCCAGGAATCGTTCGATTACTTCAGCGGCGCAGGCGGTTTGCCGGGGCAGACGCGGCGCCTGGCGCCGCACGCCTTGGTGATAGACTGCACGGGCTATGTCAACACAATGGAAACGAAAAAGGGTGCGCGCGACACCGATTTCTATGCCTCAATACATCCCTTGTGGTTGAAAGACGTGTTTGAAGAGTTGGATATGGAGTCAGACGGCCGCGCACCGATGGTTCTGCACGAGTACAACTGGTGGAGCAGCTATCCCGACGTCTCCCTTAGGGACAAATACGCGGATTCACAGTTGAAACCGTTCTGGCTCGACAGACTCGAAGAGACCGCGCGGGCTCAAGGCCAGGCCGAGCTGATACCGCTCTATCACAAGAACTCCACTTGGCTGCAGACGCTGTCCCGAAAAGACGGCATCGAATACGCGCGCAGAGGGAAGTTGATCGAAGGGTACATCTTGTGGCTGCTGATCGACTACGGGCATTGGACCGAGGGCCTTCTCGACGATTTCTGGAGTCCGAAGAACATCACGCCGGAGGAATTCCTGAAATCCAACGGTGACACGGTCATCGTGTTGGCGCAGGACGGCAACCGGTGTTTGCCGATGGGTGCAAAGACAGACATTCCTCTGGGCATCAGTCACTATGGTGAGTCCTCTCTTGACGGAAGCGTGTTGAAATGGAAGACGACGGGGCCGTGGGGGGCGGTTGAGGGCGAGATCCCGGTTGATACCTTGCCTCAGGGGGCGTTCACCTGCGCGGGTTCCGCGCAGTTCGAGCCGCCGGCCGCGAAACGGGCGTACAAGCTCGGCCTGGAAGCCGCGTTGTATCATAAGAACCGGCTCATCAACACCAACAACTGGTCGTTCTGGGCGTTTCCGGACGTCGAGGAGCCGCTGCGCTCAGCGGCACTTCCCGAAAATGCCGGAAAACTCTTCGATACCGGCCTGTTTCTCCGCACCTATGCCCAGAAACTCGCGCCCATCCCGGCTTCGGCCCGGGTTGTCATTGCGGATACAGCGGATGAGGCGTTGGCAAACTACCTCGAGGGAGGAGGCCGCTGTCTGCTGTTCACGCACGGGTCCGAGCTCGAAAACATGAAGATGTACTATGAAAACATCAGTTTCTACCCGCTTTTCCGTACGATTCCGTGGAACGCGGGGGACAGCGGCAACTCGGGGACCCTCATAAGCCCACATCCCGCGATGGAAGCGTTTCCTCACGAAGGGATGTGCGACCTGCCGTTTATCAACATGTTGAAAGGCAATCTGCCCATGGAATTCAGCCCGTTGCGGGGCTATGGGGTAACGCCGATAATCCGCGGGATTGACCACTACTACACCCATCGCAACAATGCCCACCTGCTTGAGTTCAAGGTGGGAGATGGCCGCGTGCTCGCGTGCACGCTGGGTGTCTTGCAGTGTCTGAGGCCTCATACCGCGGGCCAGACATCGTATGACAAGCCCGAAGCCTTGTGTCCGAACGAGACGGTCGAGGCCCGGTATCTCCTGAAATGTTTCTGGGACTACATGAACGGCAGCCGTTTTTCTCCTGCCGCAACCGTGCCGCGCGAGGAGTTCGTGCGTTTGTTCAGGCAACGTGCCGCTGCGCCGTAGCCGGGGAGCCTTGCCGAAAGCGGCCTATGCGGATGGCGCGGCCGGGCTGGGTTCCTCGGTTCCTTACAAGGCGGCCACAGAAATGCTCAATCGGGTTGGAGAATTATGTGAAAGATTACTTAAGAGCGTATAGTGAAGTGGTTCCGGGAACTGTGCTTGTGCTGCCCGGGTACGGCTCCGCACACCTGGCAACCTGCCCGGGAAGGGCTTATAAGGAGATGACAAGATGGGGTACCTCAGTCAGGAAGAACGCGACATTCGGCTTGCCAAGGTTCAGACGATTCTGAAGGCGAAAAACCTTGATCTGACCCTTGTCTACTATGACGAATTCAATATCGGCAATGGGTGGTATCTGACGGGGTGGTGTCCGCAGTTCGAGAGCGGCGCCGTGCTGGTCCTGAAAGATGGGAGTGCGATGTTGCTCGGCGGGCCGGAGAGCGAGCCGTTTGCGAAGCAGGACAGCGCTATTACCGAGACACGGAATTTCCCGGTGTTCATGGTCCCGGACGAGGAGTATCCGAACGCGACGATCACGGATTTCCCGTCGCTGTTCGCGGAACTCAAAGCTAAGGAAGGGACGATTCGCCGCGCGGGACTGGTTGGGGGCGGCCGAATGCCCGCGGACTGTTACCGGCAAATCACCGAAGGGTTCAAGGGTGTGGAGCTGGTGGACATCACGGAGGATTTCCTGGCGTTGCGCCACGACAAGTCAGCATGGGAACGTGAGCAAATCCGTGCGGCTTTTGGGCTTGCGGACCAGTGCTACGACGCGATGGCGAAGGCCATCAAGCCGGGGGCCATGGAGATAGAAGTGGCGGCCGCGGGCGAATATGCAGCGCGGAGCCGGGGCGCCACGGGCTTCGGGTTCAGCGCCATCGTAGGGTCCGGTGCGCGGGCCAATGCGGTTGTGCCGACGGCAACGACGAAACGGCTTGTGGCCGGCGACCTGGTCATGATTGGTCTCGCCCCGAAAGTACAGGGATACGCGGGGGTTATGGGCCACACCCTGCCGGTGTCGGGCGAGTACACGGCGTCGCAGAAGGAACTTCTGGGCCATCTCAAGGAGGTGTTTCGGCTGACGAAAGCGCAATTGATGCCCGGCCGGAAAGGAACCGAGATCGATGCGCCGGGCCGCGCCTATTTCGAGAAGCACGGCCTGCTGAAATACCTGGTATGCCCGTTCGCGCATACAATAGGGCTGCATGAGGCCGAGGCCCCCTTCTTCGGGCCCAACAGCCAGGACGCCCTCAGGCCCGGTATGACGATTTGCGTTGATGTGAGTTTCTTTGGCCATCCCGAATGGAACGGCGCCCGCATCGAAACGGGCTATGAAATCACCAAGGATGGCCCCGTCGCGTTCAGCGCCAAAATGGACACGATGCTCACGGAGTGACTGCCGCAGTCGCTTGGACCGAAGCGCGTACTGCTGGCACGGGGCGAATGGTTTCTGTCGCTTGGGGTTCGTCTGGGACTGTAGCGCAGGTCATCGTCTGGAATGAGGAGGTGCGGAGATGTTGGAGCAGTTACGGGCGCATGATGCGAAGATGGTCGAACTGGAGTGCGGGCAGGGCAGCATGCTTATTCCGCCGTCGCTTAATGGGCGCATTTTCTGTCAGTTGGGCGGGGAACTGGTGCACCGGCTTGACGGTAAGGCGCTGGCGCATCCCTCGCCAGCGGAATACGACAATCTTGGCGGCAACTCCCTCTGGCCCGCTCCCGAAGGCGGGCCCTTTGCGTTCAACTACCTTCCCGGCAGCAACACGTGGACGGTGCAACACGGCATCGCCAAGGCGGTGCCCAGGGTATTCCGCGACGACAGAAACTGTGTGGGTATAGAGAAGCGCATCGTCTTGACGAACCGTAAAGGCACGCGCGTTGACCTCGAGTACCGCAGGCTGGTGTCGGCGCGCGACATTCGTCCGCTCGTGGAGGAGTACGCGTTAGAAGGCATGTGCTACCACACGGAAGACACGTTCGAACCCTTGGGCGAGTATGATCCGGAAAAGGTGCTTCTGGCGCCCTGGTCACTCGAGCAGTTCCCCGGAGCGGATGGCGTCGTCGCCTTCGGCAAAGTGGCCGAGCTCGAAGATGCGCTGAATTGTGATTTCTACGGCGATCCGGGGGACCGAATCGCCCGGCGCCGGGACCATTTCTCGTTCAGGCTGGGAGGAAAAGCGCGGCATCAGATAGGGGTCCGGGTCCAGAGTGAACCTCAATTCATCGGCGCTCTGGATCGGGGGCGTTCCATGTTGTTCCTGCGCAAGACCCCGCCCCTGCAGGGGGTCTATTTCAATATCGCGGACAATGACCAGCTCGCGGGGCCGTTTTCGACGGCGGACCTGTACAGCATTTTCAACGGCGGCGAACTCGGGTTCTTTGAACTTGAGACGATTGGGGCCATGCAGGCGGCCGGGGACCGTTTGCTGGCCAGCACGCTCCTTTCGGAGACCTTGATTCTGAGAGGAACCCAATCGGGACTGTTGCGCTATCTGTCGGAAGAGGAAGGACTGCAACTTGACGAGCCGGCGATGAGCACGTTGGCCTGACAGCCCGGGGGCGCGATAACCAAGGCAGGAAAGACAACAGCGTATGCAACTGAACCCGTTGGATTGGTCGATAGTCATCGCGTCATTGGTATTCTCGCTGCTGATAGGGCTCTACTTCACCAAGCGGGCCAGCCGCAGCCTGCGCGAGTTTTTTACGGCTGAGGGCAGCCTCCCGTGGTGGCTGGTCGGTACCTCGATGGTGGCCACGACCTTCGCCGCCGACACGCCGCTGGTGGTATCCGGACTGGTGCGCAAGGCAGGAATTTACGAGAACTGGCTGTGGTGGAGCGCGCTGATGGGCGGGATGCTCACCGTTTACTTCTTCGCCGGCCTCTGGAGACGCGCGGGGCTTATCACGGACGTCGAGTTCGTGGAATTGCGCTACGAAGGCAAGTCGGCGGCCGCGTTGCGCGCGTTCTTCGCGGTGTACTCGGGCCTGCTCGTGAACTGCATCGTAATGGGCTGGGTCACGCTCGCGATGAGCAAGATCCTCAACGTTATGATGGGGTGGGACAAGGTCTTTTCGGTGGCCATCCTTGTAATCCTCACGCTGGTGTATACGACGCTGTCGGGTTACTGGGGAGTGGTGGTAACGGACTTCTTCCAGTTCGCCCTGGCCATGTTCGGGGCCATCACGCTCATGGTCATTGTGCTGATTGAGATGGGCGGCCCGGGCCCGATGGTGGAACAGGTGCTGGCGGCGCCAGGGGTAGAACCGAAGGTGCTCCACTTTGTGCCGGATTTCCGGACGGCTACGAACCTGGCGATTATCACGTTTGTCGTGCAGGTATCGCTCCTGTGGTGGGGAGGCGGCCAGGGGGGCGGCTATCTTGCGCAGCGGATGTTTTCAGCCAAGGACGAGCGGCACGCGGCAAAAGCCTTCTTGTGGTTCAATATCGCGCACTACGTGGTAAGGCCCTGGCCGTGGATCGTGGTGGGATTGGCGTCGCTGGTGTACTTTCCGCTTCAAGCGGGCGAGGATCCCGAGCTGGCCTATCCCCAGATGATTGCAAAGTTGATGCCTGGCGGGATGCGCGGACTGATGGTGGCCTCGCTTTTCGCCGCATTCATGAGCACCCTGAGCACCCAATTGAACTGGGGGGCTTCGTACCTCGTCAGCGACCTGTATAAGCGGTTCATGGCCCCCGCGGCTTCCGAGCGCCACTATGTGAATGCATCGCGGGTCCTCATGCTGGTGTTGATGCTCCTCGGAGCGCTTGCCGCCTGGCAATCGGAGAGCATCGCCAAGGTGTGGATATACCTGATGACCATCGGGGCGGGCGGAGCGTTTGTGGGGCTTCTGCGCTGGTACTGGTGGCGCGTCAATGCGTGGGCGGAAATAGGCGCGATGATCAGCTCGCTGATCGTCGCCAACGGCAACGTCTTCTGCAAGCCGCTGGCTTGGCTTGGCCTCATTTCGCCGCAGGCCGTGGAACGAATTGACTGGTTTTATGCTTCGGACACCTACGCCATCCGCATCATCTTCATCATCGGCATCTGCACGCTGATCTGGATCGCAGTGATGTACCTGACCCCGCCTGTGTCGGATGCGCACCTCGATCGCTTCTACCGGCGCATCCGGCCCGGGGGCTGGTGGGGCCACATAGCCCGGAAGCATCCCGAAATCAAGGCGCCGTCCTCGCGCCGTCTCTGGATAGGCTGGTTCGCTGGCACCGTCTGCATATACACGGGCTTGTTCGGGACGGGCTATTTATGCATAGGACGATACAGCTCGGCCCTTGTGACGCTTGCCGTGAGCGCAGTGAGCGGCTGGTACATGGTCAACAACATGCCGCGCGAAGAAGAGATGCCGCGCGATTCCGGGGTGGCCGCGTCATTGGAGCCAACCGGGCAACCCTCTCAGGAATGAGGATTGCGTTGTCCCGAAGTATAGCGGTGCCGGTACATGATGGGCGTAGTGCCCTGATGTTTCTTGAACATGTTCGTGAAATGAGCGGAATCACAGAACCCGAGCGCGTGCGCGATCTCGGTAAGGGACCGGTTGAGGTCGAGCAGGTGGTTGCATGCGTGCTGAACGCGCCGGCGCTGGTAGTACGTCATGGGACTCCATCCGGTGGCTTTGCGGAAAATGGCGCCCAGATGGTCGGGACACACGCCCAGTCCGCCGGCCAATTGCCCCACGTTGAACGGTTCGCACCGCAGAATGGACTCCTCGATGTGTTCGAGAGCGGCAACGATTTCCTCGCGGAACCCGAGTCCCACCTCGACCGGGCTTTGCCGGGTGTAGGACCGGCTCAGGAGTATCAGCGCTTTGAGAAGACTCGACCGCAGGAACGTGAGCGAGGGCTGTGAGACAACGCACTCGCGCGTGATATCGGCCAATTCTCGGTCCAGCGCCGTCAATTCCGATTCCGAAAGGCTGAACGAGACCGCTGGCCCGTCCTTGGGTTGTCGAAACAACGCGGCCGCCAGGAACATCGGCACCAGTCCGGTCTCACGCCAATGGGCCATCAAGTCGTCGGCCAGCCATTCGGTAAGGTAATAGATGTTCGTCTGATGGAGCCCGGCAATCCCATAAATGGCATGGGTCATACCGGGGGCGAGGACGATCACGGTGCCGGGCCCCAGTTCATCCGTCGCGTAGCAGGTGCGGTGCAGGGCCTTTCCTTGCCGGATGACGGAGATCTCGAAGTGGTCATGGGAGTGCGGGCGGCGGTCCTGGAGGTCGGGCACATACACCGGATATCCGTAGTGCCATCCCGGGTACTCGGGCTGGCCCGGGGCCAGGCGCCGGAATTCTCCGTCTCCGGCCATCCAGGAACCGACTTGAACAGGCCGGTCCGCGGACACGCCTACCTTGTCAAGGGTCGAGGTGTAGAGGGGCTCGAAACCGGACCCTGGCTTTGATATTGCCCAAGGCATAGCCATGTTCCTTCATGATGCTTGCACCCCCGCGCACAAGCGCCGCTGATTGCGCCTTGTTGAGCGCTTCACCTCCGCGCCGTGTTCAGCCCCGCGGGCCCGAACGCAGCACCCCATCTCGGATACGTTATAGCATTTGAAAGAACGAACGCCAGACCAAACAGGCGCCTGGGAACGCACAATACGGACCAAACGGCCCATGTTGCATGACGCGTTACTCGGATTCCTACAATAGCACGCCCAAACGTAACAAGACAAAGGGCGTGTCTGAGCACACAATAGTTGTGGCTGGCTGAACGTCTGTGGAATGATGCCGGAATCATGGCAGCGGGTTTTCATCATTTCTTGAAATCGGCGCCGGTCCATTAAGGATGGATGTGCGCATGACCCTCTCTACAGTCTCGATGACGCTGCTCATCGCCGTGGCCGGAGCGAGTGCGGACTCTGGCGCGCAGGACGCCATATTGCTCGAGACGGACTCGTTCGTCATCGGGGTGGGCGCGGACGGCCGTGTAGCGCGTTTTGTAGACGTGGGATCAGGGATTGACTACTGTGACCACGCCGCGGCTGGAGCATTCGGGTCAGTTCGAGGCGGGGGCAGAACCTTTCCCGTCACGGCTGCAGCGTACGGGGAGCAACTGCTTACGCTCGAATTCGCCGGTATCGATGGGCAGGCCGTCTTCCGGGTGATTCCCGAACCCCGGCGTCTGGTGTTCGAGGTCATCACGTTTACGTGCGGCAACGCGGAGGAGTTCACGTTCGCCCGGATTCCTCTGACGCTCATGGGCGAGTTCACGGAGCCTTTCGGGGCCAGCCCGCTGGCGCTTAATCTTGAAACCAACTGCGTTCAGATCCCGGGCCTGTGCCCGGGCATCTCCGGCTTCATTGCGACAAAGCGCTTCGGGTTCGTGGGCGCGCGGGGCGCTATCGTAGCGGCCCACCCTGGCGAGCTGCGTGATGCGTTGAAGGACGCGGTGAAATCATCGCCGGACTTGGCGCCGTCTCTCTTGGGAGGGCCGTGGGCCCTCGATGCGGACATCAACCAGGGGTCTTACCTGATCGCGATGGAGGAGCATGTCACGCAGGAAAACGTGGGCAAGTGGCTCGACGCCGCCCGGTGCGTGGGCGCCAGCCAGATCGACCTGCACGGCGGCGATGCGTTCCGCTTCGGCGATTTCGAGGTCAACAGGGATATGTACCCCCGCGGCCGGGAGAGCCTGAAGGCGGTTGTAGACGCCATTCACGATGCGGGATTTGCGGCGGGGCTGCACACGTACGCTTTCTTCATCGCCAAAGAAACGCCCTGGGTTACGCCTGTCCCCGATTCGCGACTGGATACGGATGCCGTGTTCACCATCGTTGACGACATCAATGAAGACGACGCCACAATTGGCGTCGAGGAAAGCACGGAGGCGATGTCGACCGTCACTGGGTTCCAGGTGCGGAACAGCGTGACCCTTCGGCTTGACGACGAACTCATCACATACGGCGGTATCGGGAAAGAGCCGCCGTTTACGTTCAAAGATTGTGTGAGGGGGGCTTACGGAACACATGCTGCGCGCCACGCGCGGGGAACCAAAGCGTATCACCTGAAGGAATGTTTCGGGTTGTTCGTGCCCCAAGGCGATTCCTCGCTCTTCGCGGAGGTCGCCCAGCGCACGGCAGATCTGTATAACGCGTGCGGTTTCGACATGCTCTACCTGGATGCCCTGGACGGAGCGGACATCCTGGGCGGAGCGGAATACGCCTGGCACTACTCAGCCAAGTTCGTGTATGAACTGACCCGCCGCCTCGAAAAGCCGCCCGTCATGGAGATGAGCACGTTTTCCCATCATCTGTGGTGCGTGCGGTCGCGCATGCAGGCATGGGACTGCCCGGCCCGCGGCGTAAAGGATTTCGTCGATTCCCATGTGCTGCACAACAGGCAGTGGAAATCGGCCTTTCTGCCGACGCATCTGGGATGGTGGGGGTGTTTTGACTGGAACGGCATCCAGCCGGACCGCACCATGCCGGACGACATGGAGTATCTCTGCGCAAAAGCCTTGGCGACGGACAGCAGTCTGTCGTACATCGTGGGGTTCAGTCCCGACAGCCTCAAGCGTGCGAACAGGCAACGGTTGGCGGCTATCGCGCGGCAGTACGAGACGCTTCGGAGTGCCGGCGCCGTGCCGGATTCCATCAAATCTCGACTGGCGGTTCCCGGCAAGGAGTTTGCGCTCGAGGTGGCTGATGACGGGCAATGGGCTTTTCGTCCCGCAAGCTATTCCCGTCACAAAATCACGGCCGAGACGGGAGCGGAGCAGCTGGTGATCAATAACCCGTACGGGCCACAGCCCCTGCGGGTGCGTATCGAGGCGCTTCTTGATGCCGAAGACTACGATTCGCCGGCGGGTACGGTGCTCGCGGACCCGCGCAATCCCGGCGAGTTCGGACCGGCCGAAACCCAGCAGGGCGTCACGGCAACGCTGGAAAGGCTGCCCGAAAACGCGGACGACAAGGGCATAGGCGCCGTTCTCGCGGCGCAAAACACGGATGTAGAGAGCGGCCGGGCGTGGGCAGCCTTCCGCAAGGAGTTTGCGCCGCCGGCCGGCATGAAAGAGCGGGGACTGGGTCTATGGGTCGACGGTGACGGACAAGGCGAGGTGCTCAATGTGCAGGTGCGGACTCCCCAACATCTGGGCGGAGGGTTCGCGGACCACTATATCCGCATCAATTTCACGGGACGGCGGTATTTCAGGCTGGTCGAGCCGGAGTCTGAAGAACTTTCGCGGTACGAATGGGCGCACACCAGGCGCAGGAACGACTTGCTGCGGGATGTGTCCCGGGTCACGGCCTATGCCTATCCTATGTATCATGTGTGGGTGGACTACAACCAAATCGCTTCGCTGACGATAGGCGTTAACAATCTGCCGCAGGGTAAATCCGTGAAAGTGGGTCTTGGCGCCGTAAAGGCCGTTCCGTTGCGCAAGGTCAAA
>DAOLNV010000027.1:57817-59750 GCA_035416745.1 Candidatus Hydrogenedentota bacterium
CGTCGTGACGTACGGGGAGCCGCTGAGTCCGTAAAAGGGACGTGATACAGAGGGGGAGGACGGTCGATGAGCAATTTCTCCTGGGTGGACGGAAGCATCGTCGGCGTCTACCTTCTCGCTACCATGACGGCGGGCATCATGGTGCGCAAATACGTGGGCCGGGTCGAGACGTTCCTGGTTGCGGGCCGTGAGATGAACGTGTACCTGGGCATCGCTTCCCTGGCCGCAACCGAGTTCGGCATCGTCACCTGCATGTACACGGCCCAGAACGGCTTCGACAAGGGGTTCGCCGGCGCCACCCCGGGCATCCTGTGCGGACTGGCGTATTTCGTGGTAGGCAGAACGGGCTTCTGCATCGAGCCCATGCGGCGGGCGGGGGTCATGACGCTCCCCGAAATGTTCGAGAAGCGCTTCGGCCCGAGCGTCCGCTGGCTGAGCGGCCTGGTCATAATCATCTCCGGCCTTTTGAACATGGGCATCTACTTGCGAATGGGGGGCGAGTTCCTGATTGCGGTCTCGGGCATTTCCGGCAAAGGCCATACCCTCGAGATTATGATGTCGCTCTTGCTGATATCGGTGGCGGCCTACACGATCCTGGGCGGCATGCTTTCGGTCCTCGTGACCGATTTCCTGCAGTTTGTGGTCATGAGCGCTGGCCTGATTGTGGTGACCATCCTGATCATTGCGCACGTCGGATGGGGAACCCTGCTGAGCGCGGTCGAGTCCCATTACGGCGCGGGCGGGTTCAATCCGTTCGTAAACCCCGATATGGGGTGGTCCTTCGTCGTATTCAACAGTTTTGTGGTCACTGCATGCGTGTTGACCCACCAGCCGGTCATTCAGCGTGTTCTGTCGGCCAAAGATGTGCAGACGGGCCGCAAGGTGTTCACCTGGACCAGTTTCTTCTTTGTATGCCGGTTTGTGATCCCCGGGATTTGGGGGATTGCGGCTCTCGCATCGCTCCCCGCGGGCGTGGTTGGCGAGAGGACGCAGCAAGCCATGCCCCTGTATCTGGGAAGCATCTTGCCGATGGGCGTGATGGGAATCCTGGTTGCGGCCATGCTGGCCGCGGATATGTCTACCGACTCCTCGTATCTGTTGGCGTACGGAAGCGTGATCTATAACGACCTGCTCGCGCCGTTGCGCCGCCGCGTGAACATGACCGAACGGCAGGGCATCCGCTGGAACCGCCTGATAGTGGCGGCGCTCGGGGTATTCTTTCTGTTTTACGGCCTCTGGTACCCGCTCAAGGGAAGCGTCTGGTCGTATCTCACGATTACGGCCACGATCGGATTTGCGAGCATGACCACGCTCCTTGTGTCGTGTTGTTATTGGAAACGGGCTAACAACTGGGGGGCAGCGGGGGCGATCGTAGCCGGAGCGGTCATACCGTTGGCGTACCTTGTGCTGGAACTGGCGCCGGCCACGCGCGAGCTGGCGTTGCGGATCGGTCCAAACTGGTCAGGCATCGCAGCGTTCCTGGGTTCGGGCGTGGCCATGGTCGTGGGCACGCTGTTGAAGCCCGGCCAGAAGACGGCCAAGGAGGCAAAAGCATGAGCGTGGCGCATGGGTTCTGGACGGTGCTCGCCCTGGCGTGCCTGATATGGTACTCGACCGTTACGTTTCTTGTGGCATACCGCGGGGTGATAGACATCCGCTCGATGCTTGCCCGCCTGCGCCGGGGTCAAACCGGCGAGGGGGAAGACGGCCTGAACCGGGAGTAGGCCGCGCTCCCTTCGCGGCCCGCGGTTCGAGACGCCCATCACCGGGATTGCCCGGCTTCCGGGGCCGCCTGTTTTGAAGGGAAACCGAACCGCAGAAGGAGTTGCAGGACAATGGCCAGCAGTACCAGGAAGGGCGTCCATTGAAACGCGGCGTCGATACCGAGATACTCTGCGGCGTGGCCCAGCGCGATGCCTCCGGCGAATCCGCC
>DAOLNV010000028.1:0-22057 GCA_035416745.1 Candidatus Hydrogenedentota bacterium
CGAGCTGGGCCTTCCGCACCGTCTCGGCGTCCACGGCCGGCGCCACGACGTCTGGTAGGTCGGCCTCTGTGACTGTTCGCGTCAGCACGTCCAATAGCCGCGCGTCCACCCAGCGCATCTCTAGATGACACCGCACCTCGCCGCCGGTCTCGGGCAGAGCGCCGTCCAGGATGGCGGGCGCTATCCTGTCGAGTCCCATCAGCCCCCGTTCCACGCGCGGTTCATGGCCCGGCCAGCGAATCAGCAGCGGCACGCGGAGCAGTTCGTCACACAGTGACGAGCCGTGCCCTGTGCAGCCATGCTCCCCAAACAGCTCGCCGTGGTCGGCCGTCACAATGACGACCGTGTTCCGTAGTAGTTCCGCCAACAGCCGGCCGAATTGTCGGTCCGCGTATCGTGTCTTGGCGTCATACAGGTTCATTTCACCCGTACCGAAGTACTCAGGGTCCGCAGCCGCCCTGTACGGGTTGTGGGGCCCGAACAGGTGCACATAAGCGAACCACGGTTCCCGGGCTTGTCGAATCCAGGGAATCGCCTGGTTTACGAGCACCGCGTCATCAGGGTCTACCCTGGAATACACGTGCCGGAGTTCGCTCCATTCCTTCAGTTCGGGGAATACGTGCCACCAGTGCTCCATCCCCCGTGCGTAACCCTTGTTCTCCAACACAAAGACGGAATCGACAAACCCGGCCGTCGCGTACCCGCGGACCTGCATTTGCGCGGGCAGGTACGGCAAATCCTCCCGCAACGGATCCCAACTGGCCAGCACCCCGTGCTGTCGGCAATTCAGCCCAGTGAGCAGGCTCGTCACGCTGGGCGCTGTCCAGGAAGACGTTGCATAGCAGTTCGTGTAAACCACACAATCGCGCGCGAAGGCGTCGATGTTTGGTGTCGTGTTGCGCTCGTACCCGTAGCAGCCCACGTGGTCCGCCCGGAGCGCATCCAAGAGGATAATCAGCACGTTCGGCTCTTCCGGCTCGGCACTGGCCCGGAAACATCCAGCGAGCACCAAGCCCAACGTACACACGCCTACCCCCGCCATTGCAATGATCGCTAAATACTTTTTCATTACTGCATCCCTTAATGGGCGTTATGGTTTTAAGTCCTACCCTATCTCTATTATAGTATATTTTCTAGGCAAAGAAAAGGACAAGCGCGGCCGCTTGTCCCTGCCACTCATCCGCGAGACCCAACTGCTCTTCTTCTTTGTGATGCCTACCAATGCCTACGTTTTGAGGAGCTGGGGGCAGGATTGACAGCCTCCCAAATACGAAAAAACCCGGAAAGCGCCTTGTTTTCCGGGGTTTCTGTGTGTATGGTGCCGGAGGAGGGACTCCTTCCTCGCCCCTATAGTTGAACGACTCAGGGTCTGAGCGTCCACGCAATGTCTACTTTTCAGGTTCCTACAAATACCCGAGCGCCTCGAGCTGGGCCTTCCGCACCGTCTCGGCGTCCACGGCCGGCGCCACGACGTCTGGCAGGTCGGCCTCTGTGACTGTTCGCGTCAGCACGTCCAATAGCCGCGCATCCGCCGGGTCGCGGATCTCGAGATGGCACCGTACATCGCCGCCGGTCTCGGGTAACGTGCCGTCCAGGACGGCCGGCGCGATACGGTCGAGTCCTACCAGCCCGGTCTCCACGCGCGGAGCCTCACCCGGCCAGCGGACCAGAAGCGGCACGTGGATCAACTCGTCACAGAGCAGGGATCCATGCCCGTGGATCCCATATTCCCCAAACAGCTCGCCGTGGTCGGCAGTCACAATCACGATCGTATCGGGCAGCACCTCTGCAAGGAGCCGCCCAACTTGGTGATCGACGTAGCGCAGCTTGGCGTCGTATTGATCGAGCGCTCCAGGTCCAAAGTCATACACCCGCGCGGGCAGGTCGTAGGGCCCGTGCGGGCTCATGAGGTGCACATACGCAAACCACGGCTCACGCGCCTGTCGAATCCACGGGATCGCCTGATTTACAGTGACGGCGTCATCGATCTCCCAGCCCCCTTGCAGCCACTCCAACCTGGGCATATCCGACCATAGCCAATAATAGTCACACCCGCGCGAATACCCATCCTGGGAAGAAAAGAACGGATTGCCGACAAACCCGGCCGTCGCGTACCCGCGCGCCTGCATCTGTGCCGGCAAATATGGCAGGTCCTCACGCAGCGGGTCCCAACCAGCCCTCACACCGTGTTTCTGGCAGGTCAACCCCGTGAGCAGGCTGGTCACACTAGGTTTCGTCCACGAGCACGTCGCGTAGCAGTTCGTGTACATAATGCAGTCCCGCGCGAAGGCGTCGATGTTTGGTGTCGTGTTGCGCTTGTACCCGTAGCAACCCACGTGGTCCGCCCGGAGCGCATCCAAGAGGATAATCAGCACGTTCGGCTCTTCCGGCTCGGCACTGGCCCGGAAACATCCAGCGAGCACCAAGCCCAACGTACACACGCCTACCCCCGCCATTGCAATGATCGCTAAATACTTTTTCATTACTGCATCCCTTAATGGGCGTTATGGTTTTAAGTCCTACCCTATCTCTATTATAGTATATTTTCTAGGCAAAGAAAAGGACAAGCGCGGCCGCTTGTCCCTGCCACTCATCCGCGAGACCCAACTGCTCTTCTTCTTTGTGATGCCTACCAATGCCTACGTTTTGAGGAGCTGGGGGCAGGATTGACAGCCTCCCAAATACGAAAAACCCCCGAAAATCCCTTATTTTCGGGGGTTTCTGTGTCTATGGTGCCGGAGGAGGGACTCGAACCCTCACCCTGTTGCCAGGACCGGATTTTGAGTCCGGCGCGTCTGCCAATTTCGCCACCCCGGCGCGAAACGTAAGTATACCCGTGAAACAGAAGGATATCAACGGCGAAGGGGCCCCACTGCAGGCTTCCGAATGCGTCAGAACCGGTCGAAAGGCCACACAAAAGGATGGCGCTTGGGAAAGATGGCGTAAAGAAGAGCGCGCGCATCCGGTGAAAGGAGGCATTGTTTGGCGGCCAAGATGTCTTCGGCATGCCGGTACCCCGTCAACAGGTGCATCATTTCGCCGCTTCTGAGGCCGACCTTGCCCATGCCCGGCACACGCGCAATATCGATGGCGCCGCGATTGGCCCGGACCCGGTACGGAGCGCCCTCGATAATCAGGGTGGCTTCCGTGCGCAGGTCATGAACTCCGCTATTCTTAACGCACCGCTCCCATTCGGGAATCATATGCTCGAAGGTCTCATCTATATCCACAAATGCGAGCATGCCGCCGGAATTCCGGGAAATCAGCGTTTCGTGGCGTGACTTGAACTCGAGCATGTAGCGCGCCATGGGATGGGGGGGCGGACAGTGGATGCGCAGATGAGCGAGGGACTCTTCTTCGGCGATGCTTGCGCACGCACGCAGGACGCTTCCACACAAGCCGATATCCGCAACCCCGGACTCCTCGACTGCCAAGTGGTCTCCCATGTTCCGGTAAAAGAAATAGGCCAGGACCTTGCCCTGATCGTCCATCAAGACACGTTTGGGACTGGACTCGTCCCATTTGCAGATGAGGTGCGCGCGTGTACGAACAATAGAGCACGCCATGTCTTCATCATTGGCGTTGTGAAGCATCTGGATGCTCTGAATATCGCCTATTTTCGCGGGCCGGGTTTGAAACGGGCATTGGAACGTCAGGGCTTCCAATGTGTCGACGTCGATCACGTAATCCGCGAGAGTCGTGACGTACTTCCAGCGATGGTAGAGGTCCGGCACACCGAACAGCATCGACAAATGATAGCGATGGCGCTTCATGTAGGCGAGTATGTCTTCCATGAGCCGCGTGCAGACGCCCTTGTTGCGATGGCGCTCGGAAGTGGTTACCCAGCCAAGGCCGCCCATCTTCAGGCGCGCCTCCCCCAGGCGTATCGTATCGGTGATCATGCGAAGTCCGCCCACGATCTCGGGCCTGCAAACGGCGATCCGGGTATGCTCCTTCGAATACCCGGGATACCGGGCGCCGCAGTTCTCGAGCCACCGGAGCCCCTTGGCATAGTCGTCCGCCGAGTGGACGGTCGCGAACATGTCGTGCGCGACACGCAACTCGTCCGCGGTTTCGACTGGTTTTACGGTTATCTCCATCTGCTTCCTCAGGGTCGAAGACCTGCACCAAGGCCGATTTTACCATACGAAAGACGGCATCCTCACGGCTTCGGGCAAGGAAAATCGTTTGGGATGGCCGGCCGGAGGCTGCAGGCCTATTCGTGCCGGAGCGCTTCGACGGGGTCCATATTGGCGGCTCGCAGGGCGGGGTATATCCCGAAGATGACGCCGACCATCGCGGATATCGAGAAAGCGATCAGGGGCGACCACAGCGTAACGATGGTCTTCATGCCGGCGAACCAGGTGATCACGATTGGAATGGCGATCCCAAGCGTGACGCCGATAACGCCACCCACTCCCGCGAGCAGCACGGTCTCGATAAGAAACTGGACGATGATGTCGCGGCGTTTTGCGCCAAGAGCGCGCCGTATGCCGATCTCCCGGGTGCGTTCGGTGACGCTGGCGAGCATGATGTTCATGATGCCGATCCCGCCCACCAACAGGGATATGGCGGCAATGGCGCCGAGCACGATATTGAAAATGCGTTTGGTGCGTTCGGCCTGCCGCAACAGCTCGAGGGGCACCACAACCTCGTAATCAACCTTGCGGTGATTGGCGGCGAGCAGGTCGCCAATGACGCGTGCCGCATCTATGACATCGGCCAGGCGGGCCACTTTCACGGTGGCTTCATGCAATTCGACGCGTGTCGCTTCGAAACTCCCGCTCTGCTGGTTGACAAGGGTTTCTCCGAACTGTTTTCGTGCCGCGTTCAGAGGCACATACATGCGGTACGGGGCGCCGCTTGGGCCATTTCCGCTTTTGGCGGGCGCCGTGGTCCCGCTGTCGACGCCGTTTGACGTGATTCTGGCGGACTTGGGTTCCATGACTCCAATCACGCGGTAATACTGGCTGCCCGCCCGTACGGTGCCTCCAATTGCGGGGTCGATGGGAAACAGGGCGGTCTCGATCCCCGCATCGAGAACGGCTACATTGGTGCCGTCGTTCATCTCCATTTCGGTGAAGAAGCGGCCTCTGGCCACATGGTGGTTGTTGACCTCGGGATACCAAGGGACCGTTCCATAGATATCGCAGTCAATGCGTCTGCCACCGTTCCAGACGTCTTTGCGCATGATTCTGGCGGGAACCAGGATCTCGACCAACGGCAATGTGGCACGAATACGTTCCAGGTCTTTGTACGTGATTCCGTACTCGAGCAGCCAGGTACGCTGAGAGGTGCTGGTCTTTTCTTCGGGCGGTTTTACGCTGCGTATGATGACGTTGTTGCTTCCCAGGCGGCGGATTTGTTCCTGCGCTTCGTAGCTGGCGCCTTCGCCGATAGCAAGCATCGCGATTACCGAGCATACGCCGAACACAATCCCAAGCACGGTCAGAAGAGAGCGCAACCGATGAAGCCACAGGCTCTTCATGCCCAGCTTGATCGTGAGTTTCATGCGGCTCAGGCCGAATGCCTTCTTCAGAGCGCGCATACTCTGAGACTTACCGGACGAGGTCATGCTCCACCTCCCCGTCAAGCAACCGGACGATTCGGCCCGCCCGCTCAGATATCTCCTCGGAATGGGTCACCATGATCACCGTTTTTCCGGAGTCATGCAGTTCATTAAGGAGCCGCAGAATCTCCTTCCCTGACGCGCTGTCGAGGTTGCCGGTGGGCTCGTCCGCCAGGATGATCAGAGGATCGTTGACCAGGGCGCGCGCGATAGCGACACGCTGTTGCTGGCCGCCCGAGAGTTCGAAGGGCCTGTGATCAAGCCGTGATTCCAGGCCGACCCGGGTAGCGAACTCCACGGCGCGCCTGCGGCTCTCTTCCTCGTCCACACCCTGGTAATAGAGGGGAACTTCGATGTTCTCGACCACGCTCAGCTGCTGAATCAGGTTATAGGACTGAAAGACAAAGCCCAGCCGGGTACTGCGTATTTCGGACAAGTGGTCGTCGTCCAACCGCGACACATCTTCTCCACCCAGGAAGTACTGCCCGCCCGAGGGTCTGTCCAGGCAGCCGAGGATATTGAGCAACGTCGACTTGCCGCATCCGCTCGGCCCCATGACCGCGATGTACTCGCCTGATGAGATGGAGAGGGAGATTCCCCGCAACGCCTGCACTGTAACAACGCCCATGACATAGGTCTTGGACAGGTTCTCGACACGGGCGATTTCGCCATTGTCCTGCATCGGCATCAACCCGTCGCGGACGCCTGAACGCTTTCGGGAGGCGTCTCGGCCGGTTTTTCCTCTGCTGGCTTCTCCCCCCCACCGGGAGCCGTTTCAGGATGGATCAAAAGCACTTCGTCTCCCTCATTCAGACCGCTTTTCACTTCGATGAACGAATCATTGAACTCACCCGTTTCGATGACGCGTTTCTCGGGATCGCCTCCAAGGCGCGCAAGATACGCTACTCGTTCTCCGCTGACCGTCGCGACTGCCTGGATCGGCACATAGAGGACGTCGTCCAACTCGTCAATCAGGATCTCGACTTTCGCAGTCATGCCCGGCTTAAGCCAATCGTACGAACCATCAAGCACTACGGTGGTTTCATATACCTTCAGGTCCGGATTCATCCAGCGGCTTTCCTGTTGAGGAAGGACGCCCATCTTCGTAACTTCGCCAGTCAGTTCTCTCTCCGCAAAGGCTTCAATTTTGATGGAGGCTTTCTGACCCTTCTCGATCTTCTGGATGGATGACTCGTGTACGTTAACCTTCACAGACATCTTGGTCATGTCCGGAATCGTGAGAATCTGCTGCCTTTCGTGAACCGTGGCGCCTTCCTGGATGGGTTCTTGCCCTCCGTAGTAGTAACGCATGTCGCCTCCCCCGTATACAACCAGCCCGGCGCGTTCGGCCACGATGGTGCACTTCTCGATCTGTTCCAGTAATTCGTCTCGTTGCTGATTCTCGATCGAGTATCGCGCCTCGGCTGACTTGAGCTGTGCATCGGATTGAGCGATTTGCGAACGGGCTTTCTTCACTGTTCGCGACAACCCACGCAACGCCTCTTCGTAGTCCGACAACAGGGTTTCCGCCTGTTTGGGAAACTCGTAGGTGACAAACAACTCTTCGGCAAGCTTTGAAGATTCCAGGGAAATCTCGCTGCGGGTCACGGCCATTTCGTCCTGCCGGCGTTGCGTCTCGGTAACAAACTCCTCCTCAGCCAGCTTCTTGGTCCACTCGAACGTGTCCTGCGCCGTAGACAGATCCTCTTCCGCGAGGAGGATGTCCGTCTCGAATTTCTGACGTTTCTGCACGGCCTCTCCCGCCAGGCGCTTATCTTTTGCCAGCGCCTGGAAATCGAGGGAGTCGCGAAGCGCCCGGGCCTCCGCCGTTAACGCAACCTGAACCTGGATGGTATCCGGGATTGGGGCCTCCCCATCGCTCGGAGTTTCCTCATTTCCAGGGCTGGGTTCCGCGGCCTCTGCGGATTGTGTCTCCGCCGCTCTGGCCAAGCGGTCTTCCTCCTCGATGTCTTCGGCGGAAACTTCCTCAATTCCCAGCCTGCTGAGCAGGTCCAGCGCCAACTCCGACCCGAGGTATTTCTCCAAATCCATCCGCTTGAACTTGACAGCGAGTTCGGCTGCTTTTATGTCGCTCTCGTTCTGCTTGAGCTGGATTTGATATTGTTCTTGGGCTTCCGTGAGACTGGCCAGGGTGCTCTGAAATTCGATCTCTTTCTGGACAAGCTTGTCTTTCAGCTGAGAAGAGTCAAGTTCGACAAGGATCTTCTTGTTCTTGACGTCTTCTTCCGTAACGCGATACCCCTCGTCCACGATGCTGATGATCTTGGTTTCGCCATGGACTTCAGACTTGATTTCCTGCTTCTCGAGGGCTTCGACTTCTCCCTTCTCGAGAACCGTGATACGCAAGGGGCCGCGTTGGACCCGCCAGCTGACAGCGCCGGCCTCTTGTTCGCCGTGGCGCGCGAAAAAAAAGAGGACAACTGCCAGCGCAGCCAAGCCGGCGAGACCGAGTTTCCACCACTTACGAACCCGCAGAAGCATCTGCTTGATCGGCCTTTTCGCCGGCGTCTCCGGAGTAATCGTCATCGGTGATATCCTCCCACTGGCCGTTCTCTTTGATGTAGAGGATTCCCATATCTCTCCAGAAGCTCAATCGGGCGATGGTGTGCTGGACCAATGCCGCAGTCAGGTCGTTCTGGGAGGAGATGAGTGAATTCTGTGCGTCTACCTGGTCGATGGCGCTTCCCCGGCCGGCCTGGAAGAGCAGCTCCTGCTCCCTGACGCGCCGCTCGTTCAGCTTGACGCCGATCTCCTGTATCTGAAAGCTGACTTGTGCTTGTTGCAGATTTCGCCACGCTTGGCGCACATCGAGTTTTACCTGGTCGGTTGACTCTTGGAAGCCCCTGGCGGCCTGGTCATAGCCAATCAGGGCCGTTCTATAGGCGTTTCGCTCCGACTTTCTATCGAACACGGGGTCCACGTCCAGGCCGATGCTTGCCCGTGTGCGCTCGAAATCGATGCTCTGGAAACGGTCTTGTCCAAAACTGCTGGCTGTGGCTTCCGCCACGAGGTTCACGTCGGGCTGCAACGCATTCGCGGCAACCAGCACTTTGCGTTGTGCATCTTCGACGCGATCGCGGGCGATCATCAGGTCGAGGCGTGAAACAAGGGCGATCTCAACGGCTTGTTCGGGTTCAAGGTTGGGATGATCCAGGCCTTTCTCTCGCAAGATCTCGAGTTCTTTCTCATCCAGAACAACCGGGGCATCTGTCGAGAGACCAAGTCTGATCTTGAACTGGTCCAAGCTGTCCGCGTAGTCTTGCGCGGCCGAAATGTAACGGTCGCGCGCCTGTAATTCTGCCTGCTCGTTACGTCCGAGTTCCGCGACCTTGATACGTCCTGCCTGGGCCAGCGCGCGCTGGCGCCGGGCGTTTTCCTGGAATGCCAGATAGCCGCTCCAGTTGTTGCGGACAGCGTCCCGGTTTTGAAGAACGCGGTAGTAGGACGCGGCGATGTCGATCGCGAAATTCTTTCGATACTGTGTGAAGGAACGCAATTGGTACAGGACGTTGCGTTCCGCCTGTGTGAGGTTTTCGAGAACGACATCGCGGCCGGCGCCTGCCATGAGAGGCTGGGTAATGGTCGCGGTCAGCGTAGACGATGTCGCCACGCGTGGGTCGCCCGTCAAGTAACGCAGGAAATTCGAGCTGAGTTCCATCGCGATTCGAGCGCCTCCCGCAAGAAGCATGTCGAAACCCAGACTGCTGGCGCCGGTGACCGAGCGCTCATCAATCACGTCGATGCGGGTGTCGTCGGTAATGCCCGCGACAGCAGCGGCTGCTTCAACAATCTGGGCGTAGCTATCAAGCAAATCGCCGGTCCCGCCAGTCAGGTCGCCCGTGCGTTCCAGGATATCCGGCAACGCCTGAGCAATACGTGCCGCATCCGTTGGATGCTCGACGTCACGTGTGGTCCGGTTGTAATACCCGCTGAGCCGGCTGGCGAAGATTGGATCGAAGTTGTGGCGCTGCAGTGTCAACGCCAGTGCGCTTCCATAAAGGGCCTCTTTCTGATTTTGGTACTCGCGGCTGTGTTTGACCGCAACGCTCAGGGCCTTCTCGAGGGACACGCGATAGAACCCTGCTTCGGAAGCGGCATCATCGCCCAGGGACGGGTCCTCGGCTTCCACCGTCGGCAGATCTTCAAGCGACAGACTCTCTTCCTGCTCGATGGTGAATTCCTTTGAGCTTCCGGGAACTTCCTGGGATTTTGCGGCAATGATCGGATAAACCTCAGCATCGGCCTTTTCCTTGTAACGCGTTGTTGAACAACTTGTTACAAGAACAAGCCCCAGCAAGCTCGGAATCAGGGCAAGGTGTCTATAGCTTCTCATGGCACAATCCAACCTACTCTATGTTAACGACAGAACCTGTGGGAAGTTACATATCATACACATCCTCCGTTACCGCGTTGAAGTACGGGAAACTTCGGATGCTTATGGCATTTGCGGTTCCTTTTGATCATTGCATCTGTCATGCGAGGCGAAGAAACCGCGCACGGACTCGACGTCCTCACCGATTTGCGTAACCAGGGCCTTCCTCGAGGGGAATTTCCGCTCAGGGCGCAATCGCCGAAAGAACTCAAGTTCGGCGTTTTCGCCGCAAATATCCCGGGAAAAATCCAGCACATACGCTTCAATGGTCAGATCATCATGTGAAATGGTTGGGGCAATCCCAATGTTTACTGCGGCAGGATAGGCCGTCCCTTGGATCCATGCCTTGGCCGCGTAGACTCCTTGGGCCGGAACGGCGCTGTGGTGGGGCTTGATGTTGGCGGTGGGAAAGCCCAATCCGGCCCCTATTCCCCTTCCACGGATTACCTTGCCATTGATCGAGTATCGCCGGCCCAACAACTGGGCCACCCGGTCAAGATCGCCTTGGAGCAGGCATTCTCTGACGAGTGTACTGCTCACCCGCTCGCCGTCGACCTGAACCGGCGCAACCTGGTCGACGACGATGCCGTACCGGCGGCAGTACGACTTGAGGAATTCGTAATCGCCTTCCGCGCCTCTGCCAAAACGGAAATCGTGTCCAACGACCACTTCCCGTGCCCGGCACCGGCCGACGACTATCTCGTCAACGAACGCTTCTTTCGGCATGCCGGCCGAATCCCGGTTGAAGGGCAGAACAAACAGCACTTGCAACCCCATCTCGGCAAGAAGACGCGCCTTTTTCTCCTCGTCGGTGAGGAGGTTTGGCGGACGCTCGGGGGAAAAAAACTCCCGGGGATGGGGGCGCATGGTCAAAGCACAGGGGGTGCCATTCCGCTGTCGGGCCCTTTCAATGACCTCGCGCACGATAACCTGATGCCCAAGATGCACCCCGTCAAAGCTGCCGATCGTCAGGACAACTCCAGGGAAATGCTCCGGCGCGGTCCGAACATCGTCAATGACTTTCATGTGGCCGATATCATTCATCGCAAAGAACCCTGCGTGGCTGTATCCGGAGACCCTGCGTATCCAAGAACACCTCCGCCAAGGCCAACAGTTCTCCCGATGGCGCAATGACCTGAACCCATCCGTCACAAACAGGGCAATCCCCGGCAAGCGATTCGCGCCCGAAAGAGCGGCCGTGCCGGATCAGGCCCCGTGCGCCCTCCTGCATTTCTACGCGGGGCAAGGAAAGGACATTCTCGACAGGCAGCAACCGCCGGCGGACGGCATCGGGGGAATCAAGGTCTTCCAAGGTCACGGCAGCCTCTACCGAATGGTTGCCCACTGACAAGCGGCGGAGTTCTGCCAGGGTTCCGCCGCATCCCAGACGTTCCCCAACCTCGAAACAGAGTACCCGGGCGTAGGTGCCGCTCGAACAAACCAGCCGGAACGACGCATCGCGCCCGTTGAAAGATTTCAGAGAAAACTCATGCACGGTCACCGGGCGCGCAGGCCGCTCGACTTCCTGGCCGCGCCGGGCGCGTTTGTAGAGCCGTTCACCATCGATCTTGACGGCGCTCACCATCGGAGGCTGCTGCAGAATTTGTCCTGTAAATGCCGCGAACGCCCCGTTCAGGTCATCATAAGACAGAGCCGGAACCCGGCGTTCCTCGAGCACCTGTCCCTGCAGGTCATGGGAGGAGGTCACGACACCCAGGCGAAGAATACCCTCGTAAACCTTGTCCATCCCGGCAACAAACTCTGAAAGACGGGTCGCGCGCCCGAGACACAAGATGAGCAAACCCGTCGCGGCGGGGTCCAGCGTCCCCGTATGCCCCACTTTGCGAATATGTGCGGCGCGCCGCACGTGTTGGACAACGTCGTGCGATGTAGGCCCAGCCGGCTTGTCGATTAGAAGCACCCCGTTCATGGTTTTTCCGAAAGCACTTCCCGGACGCGCCGTAGCGAGAATGCCATGGCCTGTCTCAACGACATTTCAAGCGTCGCCCCAGCCGCGGCGCCGTGGCCGCCGCCGCCCAGGGGCTTCAAGATCTCCGCACTGTTGAGGCCCTCTCTGCTGCGCATGCTTAGTTTGACGGTGTGTTCGTCGACTTCCCGGAGCAACATCGCAACATCGACCCCTTCGATATTGCGGGCGAAATTTATGAGGCCCTCGGTATCCTCGTCGAGCGCCTCGGTCTCGGCCATGTCACGGGCGCTGATGGTTCCCAAGGCGATTCTGCCCCCGTCCAGCAATACCACGTTGTTCACAAACCTGGTCAAGAGCCGAAAGCGCCTGGCCGGCATCTCATCGAATACGCGCCGTCCGATTTCGGCCACGGGCAACCCTGTGGCAACCAGGCGCGCCGCGACCTTATGGGACCGCTCGGTGGTATTCGAGTACTTGAAGCTTCCGGTATCCGTTGTCAGAGCCACATACGCGCACACGGCAATTTCCTCGGTGAGGGCTACGCCAGCGGCATCCATCAATTCGATGAGAAGCTCGCCGGTGGCAGCATATCGAGGGTCAACAACAGCCAGATTCCCCGCGGGCTCGTCTTCAAGATGGTGGTCGAGCACAATGACTTGCGTGGTATCGTCGAGAAGGGTCATGACCTCCCCGATCCGATCGAGTTGGGCCACATCGACGATGACCGCCAAATCAAAGGGAGGCAAGCATTCCCGCGGAAGGCGGATCAGGTCGGCGCCGGGAAGCCAGTCATAGCGGTGAGGTACGGGGTCGGCCAGCGCACAGACCACTTCGGCATCATTCATTCCGCGGACAACATGGTATAGGGCCAGCACCCCGCCTACCGCATCGCCGTCAGGAGAAACGTGGCTGGTCACCAAAATGCGCCGCGCATTACGCAGGCGGTCGATGATCTCGGACAGCCTATCCCCCCGCATCTTCGGCGCCTTCACCTTCCGAGTGAATCTCGCGAAAAATCTCTTCGAGCCGAAACGCGTCATCCAGGGACGTATCTTCGAAAAACCGGATCTCGGGCGCATAGCGCATCCGCAACCGGCGCCCTACCTCGCCCCGGAGCCAGCCCGCCGAGCTCCTCAACGCCACCAGCGAACCAGTGCATTCCTTGGCATCGCCCAACAGGCTCACATACACGTTGGCATAGCGCAGGTCAGGAGACATGCGCACGTGCATGACCGACACGAACCCGATGCGGGGGTCTTTCAACCCGCTCGTCAGCAGATTCGCGATCTCCTGGCGCACGAGTTCACCGACCCGTTTTTCTCTGCCACGACTCATTTTCAGAGCATCTCTATCTCGATATTTGCGACTTCCGCGGCACAGTTGGATATGGCGAAGCGGGCAATTTCATTGAGCTGCGCATTGGCGAACCGGCTCTCCCGCGAGACAACACAAACTGCCAGACGCGCGCGCTGCCATTCATCCAGAAAATCAATCTCCGCGACGGACCCATTGAACTTCTGCCGTATCCGGTCTTTTAGACTCTTCACGACTCGCCGTTTGTCCTTGAGAGAGCGCGCCCCAAAGATAAGGAGGTCCAATTTCAATACGCCAATCGTCACAAGGCAACCTTTATGAAAGGACCCGGTTCGACAAGGCTAATCCAGTTTCTGGGCGATCTCATCGAGCCGGTACGTTTCGATGATGTCTCCAGCCTTGATATCCTGGAAGTTCTCAAGAACGATACCGCATTCGTATCCCGACGAAATGCTGCGCACATCTTCCTTCTCGCGCCGCAAGGAAGCGATCCGGCCTTCGTGAAGGACAACGTCGTCGCGGACAATCCGAATGAGGGAGGTGCGGTTCACCTCCCCATCCTGCACATAACAGCCCGCGATGTTGCCGATTGCGGATGAACGGAAGATTTCCCGGACCTCGGCGTGGCCGGTTACCACCTCCCTGGTCTCAGGCGCGAGCAGCCCCTCCAACGCCTTCTTCACTTCATCCGTCACCTCGTAGATGATGCGGTAGGTGCGAATGTCGACGCCCTCCTGCTCGGCAAGCTTACGCACCCGCTGGCTGGCGGTAACATGAAATCCTATGACAACGGCATCGCTCGCGCTCGCGAGAATCACATCGGATTCGTTGATGCCACCCACGCCGGTATGCACCAGTTCCACTTTTACATTCTCATTTCCGAGCTTGGCCAGACTGCTCTTAAGCACGTCAACGGACCCTTGCACGTCCGCCTTCACAACAACATTGAGTGCCTGCCGCTCGCCCGCTTTGAGACGTTCATGGAAATCTTCGAGAGTGATGCGTTTGGCTGTCGCGCCTTGCTTCAACTTGGCGCGCTGACTGCGCTTTTCCGCAATGACCCGGGCGATACGTTCCTCCTCGACAACGACGAACTGGTCGCCCGCCGTGGCCACGTCGTTGAACCCGAGGACCAGTGCCGGCGTCGCCGGCAAGACCTTTTCCACATTCTCCCCTCGTGAATTGATCAAGGCGCGCACCCGGCCGAAGGTCTCTCCCGCCAGGAATATATCGCCCACGTGAAGCGTGCCGGTCTGCACAAGCACCCACGCCACGGGACCCTGGCCCTTGGACAATTCGCTTTCCACTACCGCGCCGCGCGCACGCTTATTCGGGTTTGCCTTGAGCTCGAGCATCTCGGACTCGAGGACGAGCAACTCCATCAGCTCGGCAACGCCTTCGCCTGTCTTTGCCGAAATGTTGCGAATAATCGTCTTTCCGCCCCACTGTTCATCAATCAAATCGTACTTGACGAGTTCCTGGCGGATCCGGTCCGGTTGGGCCTCGGGTTTGTCGCATTTATTGATGGCAACGACGATCGGCACTTCGGCGGCTCTGGCGTGGTCGATCGCCTCGATAGTCTGCGGCATCACGCCGTCGTCAGCGGCCACCACGAGGATCACCACATCGGTCGCCTGAGCCCCCCGGGCCCGCATCTGAGTAAACGCGGCATGGCCCGGCGTATCGAGAAACACGATTCGCCCATCGCCTATCTCGACGTCATAAGCGGCAATATGCTGGGTAATGCCTCCCACTTCTCCCTCGGCCACATGCGCCCGCCGCAAGTAATCCAACAACGTGGTCTTGCCATGGTCGACATGTCCCATAACCGTAACCACGGGCGGGCGAAAAACGAGGTCTTCGGGAGCGTCCGCTTCCTCAGCCATGATCTCCTCTTCCCCGGGAATGGCGCTTCGGACGTCATAGCCATATGCCTCGCCGATTTCACGCATGAGCTCGAAAGACATGGTTTGATTCTTGTGTGCGAGGATATTGTGCTCCATGAGCTGCAGAATGATGTCATTGGTCGGCATGTCCAGCGCTGCAGCAAATTGTTCCACCGTCATGGTCTCTTCGACTTCGATAATGCGTTTTTCGAAAATCTGATCCACCGCGGCGCCCACGGCATCCTCTTCCCGTTCCCGCTTCCTGCGGCGTTTCTTGGCCTGACCCGTAGGACCCACGGCCTGGAATTCCCGCACTTTTGCCGCCGCATCCCGCCGCATGGTCTCTTCGGCGCGCAAACGCTCGATCTTCTTCTGACGTTTTCGGGCCGTCTTGCCCGTAGCGCTCCGCTTGGTTGGCGCTGCTTGCACGGTGGATTGCGCCGTTCGGTCCTGGCGTTTGCGAGCCATACGTTCCGCCGCGCGGCGCTTCACTTCCGCAACAACGGCTGGATCGGGCTTGACTTGCGAACGGGCGGCTTCTCGGGCTTTGCGGGCCTCTTCTTCCTCCTGGTGCCGCTCGGCCTCCGCCAGAATACCTTCCGCGAGTTCGGCTTCTTCCTCGAGGGCTTCTTGCTGTTCCCCAAGTTCGATGTCGAGTTCTTTTACGCGAGTCCCATCCGCTCGAATGATCTGAACCGACTCTTCATGGTCAACGGCCCGTCCGATTTGAATATCGGATTCCTTCTTGACTTTGGCCCCCTGCTTCTTCTCGGCCTTGACGGCGGGTTTCTTCTTATCTTCCACCGCGGCTGCCGACGTCTCCGTTTCTTTTGATTCGGGCGGAAGAATCTCGACTTTGGGAAGTTCCTCGGCGGTCTCCGCGTCCGTTCCCTTGGCTGCGGTCTTCTTGGCTGGGGCCTTCTTGGCAGACGTCTTCTTCTTGGCAGCAGATTTCTTTTTGGTAGCGGCTTTCTTCTCGGACTCGGCTTTGCGTTTGGCAGCTGCCTTCTGCGCCGCGGCTTTCAGGCGCTCGGTGCGCTTACGCGCCTTCTCCTCATCATCCAGCCTCTTCTGGCGTACCCGTTCCGCCACGGTGGGATCGTCGTCAACGTCGATAAGCAAATCGCACTGGTCGTCCGTCAGGACACTGTCGACGCTCTCCACGTCCATCATCATGAAGCGCAGTTTCTCAAGCGCTTCCTGCGCCGTCATGTCCAGCCGTTCGGCCAAGCTCGCTACTGTCTGCATTAAGTCTCACTCCTGAAAAGCCGTTGCCTTCGCTGCCCACCCATAGGAATTATCGCATTAGCCTTCTCCCCGCGTTTCCGTGTCCGTACAATCTTCTTCCGCACCCGTATCTGGCTCGGCAGCCCCTTCCGATGTTTCCGGGCCATTCTCGCTCTCGACGGTTCCATGCGCGTCTGTTCCAGGGTGTTCCGCCCCGGATATGCCCGACTCGTCCTCGGCGGGCTTGTCCTGGGATTTACCGTCGGGAGAACCTTCCCCGGTCAATTCAACATCACTCTTGATGTCTATGTTCCATCCCATGAGTTTCGATGCTAATCGAGCATTTTGGCCCCGCTTGCCGATGGCAAGAGACAACTGGTCATGGGGCACGACGACCAGAATCACGCCGTTCGCGTCATCAACGGAAATATCCAGTATATCTGCCGGATTCAGGGCGTTGGTGCACATCTCCACCGGGTCGTCACTCCATCGAACGATATCGATTTTCTCGCCGCACAATTCCTCGACGACCGCTCGAACACGCGAGCCCTTCATGCCTACGCAAGCGCCAACCGGGTCCACGTTTGAGTCATTAGAATGTACAGCGATCTTGGTGCGGTTTCCAGCTTCTCGGGCTATCCCCTTGATGTCGACAGTACCATCATAAATCTCGGGGACCTCCAATTCGAAAAGGGCGCGAACCAGCTCCGGGCATGCGCGTGACAGAACGACCTGGGGACCCCGAGGCGACTTGTCGACCTCGACCAGGAAGGCACGAATGCGGTCTCCAGGCTTGAAGTTCTCGCGGGGAGACTGTTCGCGAATGGGCAGTACCGCATCGGCACGCCCGATGGAAACAATGATGTTGCCGTGGCTTACCCGCTTGACAACACCGGTAACCATCTCCCCTTCACGCTGTTTGAATTCGTCGTATACGTTCTCGCGCTCGGCATCTTTCAATTTTTGAATGATGACCTGCTTAGCTGTCTGGGCCGCAATGCGCCCAAAATCCTTCGGCTCGGCAGGCACCTTCAACCGGTCACCAGCGACTGCCTCGGCATTCATGGCCTGGGCTTCTTCGACGGGTATCTGGCGCGTATCATCGGTCACTTGTTCGGCGACCTCACGAATCTCGAAAACCTTGAACGTCAGCGAAGCCGGGTCCACCTCGACCACGATCTCGGCCTTGGGGTGGAAACTCTTACGCGCGGCGCTTTCCAACGCCGTACGAATGGCTTCTAGCAGCTTATCCCGGTCGATACTCTTCTCGGCCTCGAGCTGCTGAAAAATCACCTGCAAATTCGCGTCAGCCACAACTGCCTCATTTCCCCGCGTGCTTAGCGGTCCAGATTCGCCTTCTTAAGATTCTCCAGATGGACGCTGTAAACCGCATCGTCACTCTCCAGTATTATCATCCCGTTATCGAATGCTTTAAGAAGACCCTTGATTCGCTTTCGTCCATTCACCGGCACATGCGTCTTAACCTTCACAGGTTCGCCTATGAACCGCTGAAAGTCCTGCGGTCTTCGCAAAGGCCTGTCGAATCCCGGCGATGAAACCTCAAGCACATAGTTACCTTCGATAAAATCCTCCATATCTAACAGGGGATCGACCAACCTCGTTACCGTCTGGCAATCATCAAGACCAATGCCCGCGTCGCGGTCGATGAACAAACGCAGCGTGCGCCGGCCGCTCGATGCGCCGAACTCGACCTCGATCAGTGCATAGCCGTGTTGCCTAATCGGCTCCTCCAAGGTCTCCCATGTCCGTCTTATCACATCCTCTGCAAGCACAATTAACCCCTTTTGCGACGGACGCTTAGCACATCAGGCACAGTACCCGCCGCCGGGATTTTCAACCGCATATATCGGGTACAACCAAAAAGAGTGGGCGCAAACCCACTCTTTGGTCACCCGCGCACAAACCAGAGGAGTGTAGCACATTTCCGGGGTTGGATGCAACCGCGTCAAGCACGGTATGATTGCCCAAATCGTGAAGGGCTGGGGAGTTACGATGCCGGGAAAAAGGTGTCGAGTTTCAGCCGCCGAGGCACTTCAAATCATGAGCACAGCCATGTTGCGTGCGGTCCGGTCGCCCCCCCGGTAGGAAAAGAACCGGCCGCCTTCAATTGTGCATAGCTCAGAAACATGGATCTGATGCTCAGGCACGCCGACGGCGCAAAGCTCTATCCTGTTGGCTTCCCAGAGGTCGAGATTGCGCCCGCTACGAGGCAACCCCGCGCTCTCCCAGTCAGCCGCTAACTCTTCGGAAACCTCGTAAAGCTCCGGCCCCGCCGAGGGCCCGATCAACGCATGAACGTCCGCTGGAGATACGCCAAAACCGTTTTCCATGACGCGAATAGCCGCGGCGGCGATGTTTGAACGCGTGCCCTGCCGGCCGGCATGAACGAGCCCCGCGACCCTGAATGACGGCGCGAATAGAAACAGCGGCACGCAATCCGCAACAAAAACCGCCAGGGGCAACCCCGGTTCGGCGGTAACCAGGCCATCCGTCGAGGCCAGCGCCGAATCTCGCGAAACCCCTCTCCTTCCGCGCTCCTGTTCGCCAACGACGGCGACCGACGCGCCATGTACTTGATTGCAGCAGACGAGGCTCTCGGAAGATATTTCGAGGGCAGCGCAGCAGCTCGAGCGCGCATTTCCCGGGCGCGGATCGCAACAGTCGCCATCTTCGCGTTCCGTAACGGCCGCTATACTGACCCCCAAAGCCTCGAATTCCCGGAAACGAATCACAGGATGTACTTGCTCAGGTCGCGGTCTTCAACAATATTCGCAAGACGCTGTTTGACCTCGGCCGCGTTCAGGCGGACGCGGGTACCGCTTTTCTCGGCCGCTTCGAAGAGAAGGTCCTCGAGGAGGCACTCCATGATGGTGTGAAGCCTCCGTGCGCCGATGTTCTCCGAAACCGTGTTCACTTTCTCGCAGATTTCGGCCAACGCCTCGATGGCGTCGTCTTCAAACTCTACCGTGACTCCCTCTGTTGCCAGAAGAGCCTGATACTGCTTGATCAGGGAATTCTCAGGTTCCTGCAGGATGCGTTTGAAGTCGTCAAAATTCAGGCTGCTCAATTCAACGCGTATCGGAAACCGGCCCTGCAACTCAGGAATAAGGTCAGAAACCTTGCTCATATGGAAAGCACCCGCCGCAATGAAGAGGATGTGATCAGTTTTCACCGGACCATACTTCGTAATGACGGTGCTCCCTTCCACAATCGGCAGAATGTCCCGCTGCACCCCTTCCCTGGAGACATCGGGCCCGGTCTTGGGACCGCCGTGGCCGGCAATCTTATCGATCTCGTCAAGAAAGATGATCCCCGAGTTCTCCGTGCGGGATATTGCTTCGCGCACCACCGCGTCCATGTCGAGAAGATTCTGAACCTCTTCCTGCTCGAGAATCGTCCGCGCTTCCGCGACAGTAGTCTTGCGCCGCTTTGTGCGCTGGGGTATGAACCGCTCGAACATCTCCTGAATGTTAAATCCCATCTCCTCGAGGCCGGCATTTGAGAAGACCTGCATCGTCTGGGGGGCGCTGGCTTCCCGGACCTCGATATCGATCTCGCGCGCATCCAGCTCACCCGCATGCAGTTTTTCAAGCAACACTTCGCGAGTACGGGCTTCCGCGTCTTGCTCAGCGGCCGGCGTGACAGGGGCTTCATCGCCCGCAGCCGGGTCGCCTGGGCGGTAGATTCTGCGCGGCCCGCTGGGGCGGGGAGGCAGGAGAATGTCCAGAAGCCTGCGCTCCGCCAACGCATGAGCCCGGGGCAGCACTTCCTGGGTCATCTCCTCACGGACCATGTGTATGGCTACCTCAGTAAGTTCACGGATCATCGATTCACAGTCTCGCCCGACATAGCCGACCTCGGTAAACTTGGAGGCCTCGACTTTGATGAAGGGCGCATCGGCCAATTTGGCGAGACGGCGCGCTATCTCGGTCTTCCCCACCCCCGTTGGACCGATCATGATGATGTTCTTGGGCGCGACTTCCTCGCGGAGCGATTCCTCAAGCTGTTGGCGCCGCCACCGGTTTCGTAATGCGATAGCGACTTTCCGTTTTGCCGCATTCTGCCCGATGATGTACCTGTCAAGCACAGCGACGATTTCTTTCGGTGTAAGTGATTTCATATGTTACTCCATGCGGGAATCATCCATTTTGCAGACTCTGCGCCTGTGACGCTCGTCGTTCGAAAAGGGGGTTGCCAGCCACACATCGAGAATCGTGCGGCACTCGTCCAGCAAGAGTATTCTTCTTCCAAGGCACAGGATGTTGGCGTTATTGTGTTCGCGCGACAGCCGCGCCATCTCGGGGTTCGCGCACACGGCGGCCCGAATGCCGCGATTGCGGTTGGCGGCAATCGCGACACCGATCCCCGTCCCGCACATGAGCACGCCCGCATCCGCTTGACCGGAAAGGACCTTGTCGCACACGGCCTGCGCGAAATCGGGATAATCCACGGATTCGGGTCCGTTTGTCCCACAATCGACTACCATATGGCCCTTTTCACCAAGATACCGCATGATCTCCGGTTTGAATAATGGGGGCGGCCCCTCGTATCCGGCGTGGTCGCTTCCAACTGCTATTCTCATGATAACTACACCGTCTCCTCTGGCGTTATTCTTGATAGAACCAATCAAGACCGGCCCGCAGTACATGCAGTCCATCGCGCTGGTGGTAGGCGATCAACGCCACATTCTCGACAAATGTGATGCTGGGATAGCCATAGTCGTTGTCGGGCGCTCCCATGAGAACCCGCTCGTTGGTCCACGTCTCGCCTTCGTCTTTGGACAGGATCGAGACAAAGGGCGTCCGCCAACGGAAGGGCTCTTGGGGTCCCGCGCTGCAGCGCAGCAACAAGAGGTCTCCTGTGGAGGGGATGCGTTTTACGCACAATGCCGAGCTGGTATTCGGCAGCTTCAGTTCCAGGACTTTGATCCCGGGACCCCAACTTGCGCCGTGATCTTCCGAGTATGCCTTCAGCACATAGCCGCTGTAGGTGCGCATGAGCATGAGCACCCGGCCATCTTTCAACTCCACGACATGAGGTTCTTGTGCCTCGACGCCTTCGCTCTGCAGGTTTACGTCGTTCGTGCTTCGCCACCAACTGTAGCCGTTATCGTCGGAATATGCCACGGTACTGGCATATCCGGCGTGGTCATTCTCCGAGTCGGAGGATTCGAACTCGACAGGCGCAAGAATGCGCCCTGTGGACAGTTGCACCAGTTTGTCGTTGTGCATGATGAAATAGCCGGGAAACGGCGTCACAATGAGCTGGTCGCCCCAGGACTGTCCATCGTCAGTCGAGCGGCGGTAGTAGTTCTGCCCAAAGAGCGGCTTCATGCTCCCCCGGTAGATGTATGACAGAAGAATATCGCCGCTGGAAAGGCGCAGCAGACTGGGGTGGCAATAGATGTGGATGGATTTGTCCGCGAGCGCGGGGCGCGGCGCTGGCACCAAGGCAAACTGTTCGCCCCAGGTTTTCCCCAGGTCGGAGGAGTACTTCGCACCGATGGCGCCATCGAAACTCCCGCTCCGAGTGTACAGCGTATACGCCAGCAGCAGCCGGCCGTCGTTCAGCGCAATAATGTCTCCGGGCATGCTGCGGTAACCGTAATCCTGCACGGGGAGAGGCACTGCATGTACATCCTCGAATAGTATCTCCCCGGCAATGGCACGGGCCCCTGTGAAGGTACCGCAAAACGCCGCAGCTATCATTGTTGAGAC
>DAOLNV010000028.1:22157-33702 GCA_035416745.1 Candidatus Hydrogenedentota bacterium
AGCGGCCCGGGCCAGAAACGCTCGATGAACCGGCGGGCGGCGGGCGATATGCCGCCCGCAAAACCTTCCAGTTGGGCAAGACTGTCGATGATCAAAAGTACCGGCTTATCGTCAGCCCTTCCCTTGCTTCGAAAGAGACGGCCGATCGCCTCATCGTTACGTGGGTCTACCCCCAGGCCGTAAAGGGTTTCGGTTGGATAGGCAATGATCTCTCCGGCGCACAGGGCATCGGCGGCGAACCGGATCCCGTCAGCTGTTGCAGGAACGACTCTCATGAATGCTTTCCAAATAGGCGCGGAGCTTGCCAAAGGCGCGCGCGCGATGACTGATACGCTGCTTGACTTCGGGTCCGAGCTCCGCAAAGGTCTGCTCAAACCCTGCCGGGATAAAGAGAGGATCGTAGCCGAAACCGGACACACCGCGCGATTGAAAAGCGATACGTCCCTCAACCGTGCCGGTTTCGCAGTGCGTACGGCCGTCCGGGTGGGCGATGACCGCGCAACACACAAAGCGCGCAGTGCGAGCCCCCTCCGGAATCTCCGCGAGCTCTCTTAAGAGCTTCTTGTTGTTTTCCACATCCGAGCTTGGTTCACCGGCATAGCGTGCAGAATAGACGCCCGGGGCGCCGTCCAAGGCATCTACAACGATGCCCGAATCATCGGCAACACAGGTATAGCCCGATGCCTGCTGGTAATAAACCGCCTTCATGAGGGCATTTTCAGCAAAAGTCTTGCCGTCCTCCAAGGGTTCAGGAAGGTCCGGCAGGGCGTTCAGGCCTGTCACCCGCCACGGGAGCCCTTCCAGAAGCCCGGTGAGTTCAGCAACCTTATACTCGTTCTTGGTGCCGAGCAGGAGGATCTCAGGCAATTTGCAGGGCCTCCCGCTGTAACGCGAAAAGGCGTTCGCATCCCGTATACGCCAGTTCGAGGAGCGACTCCAGCCCTTGTCTGGGGAAAGGCTCTCCTTCGGCTGTTGCCTGTACCTCGATCAAGTTTCCGTCGCTCCGGCACACGATGTTCATATCTACGTCTGCAGCGGCGTCTTCTTCGTAACACAGGTCGAGGCGGGCTTCGCCATCCACAAGCCCCACGCTGACCGCCGCGCATTGGCCCAGAAGCGGCGATGTCGTTATCGTGCCCTGGTCAAGCAGGGAGTGAATGGCATCGTGCAGGGCAACATACGCGCCCGTGACCGCGGCCGTGCGCGTTCCGCCATCCGCCTGAAGAACATCGCAATCCATGATGATCTGGCGCTCGCCCAGGAAACTCAGGTCGACAACGTTCCGCAAAGACCTCCCGATCAAACGGCTGATTTCCTTGGCCCGCCCGGAGCTCAGCGAATCTCTCGAGGTCCGGGTATGGGTAGAACGCGGCAACATGGCGTATTCGGCGGTTATCCATCCCGTATTGGTTTCTCGCAGGAAAGGCGGCACCCGGTCTTCGACCGTAGCCGTGCAGACCACCTTTGTCTCTCCAAAAGCGACAAGCACGGCCCCCTCCGCATACCGCGTGTATTGCCGTTGAAACGTTACGGGCCGCAACTCATCCTTCTGGCGGTTATCCGGGCGCATTCCCCGCTATTCTCCGGGCGGCTCCGGCGTTTCCACTTGCGGGACCACCTCGGCTTCGCCCTGTGCGGGCGCCTTCTCTTCGGCTTTCTTGTCTTCCGCCGCCGCTACCTGGGTCTCTTTCGTATCCCGATGGTACTTTTCGACCAGGTTTTCAAAGACCGGATCTTCCTTAAGGATTTCCACCGCACGCGCCAATTGAGTGTCTTCGACGCTTTCTTCCGTTGCCGCATTACCCGTTACGCTGCCGTGGTTCTGTCCGCCGCGACGCAAAGTGGGATCCTCGATGAATGACTCGCGCATCTGGTCGAGCAATTTGCGTTGATGTCCCTCGGCCATTTCGACATCGACATCGGGCAAGATGCCTTGCTTGTGAATCGTGACTTCCGCGGGCGTGTAATACAGGGCTGTGGTCAATCGCAGCGCGCTTCCAACGGGCCGCCTCAAGGGGATGATCGTTTGCACGCTCCCTTTTCCAAATGTTTGCTGGCCAATGATAAGTGCGCGCTTATAAAACTGGAGCGCCCCGGTAACAATTTCCGAGGAGCTGGCCGTGAACTGGTTCACAAGCACGATCAAGGGAAAAGACATGGGCTCCGCAGGGCCGCCCTTCGTATAAAGCATCATGTCTTCTTTGAGCTCGCCCGTTTCAAGATCGCGCTCTTTGGTATAGGTGACGAGGGTATTCGACTCGAGGAACAGGCTGCAGACATCGACGGAGGCATCGAGAAGGCCGCCCGGGTTCCAACGCAGGTCAAGTATGAGGGATTTCATACCCTGGTCATCGAGGTCCTTGAGGCATTTCTTGAGTTCTTCCTGGCTGGTTCGTTTGAAATCGCTCAAACGGACGTAGCCGATGCCGTTTTCGAGAACGCGCGCCTCGACGATGCTCTCAATGGGAATCTTGCCCCGCTTGATATCGATCTCGAGGACTTCGTTGTCAACGCCTTCCTCGGTCGCGGGGCGAAGAAGCGTGAGCTTGACAACGGTGCCGCGCGGACCTTTGATGAGCTGCGCGGCTTCGGCAAGGCTCATGCCTTTCGTGGAAACGCCGTCGATCCTGATGATGCGGTCGTTGGGATACACGCCTGCTTTGGCGGCCGGCGAGCCCTCAATCGGTTGAAACACCATGATATTGCCATTTTCGTCGAGCTGAATCGTAACGCCGATGCCGTCGAACTCCCCCTGGGTTTCGTCGGTCAGATCTTTGTAGATCTCCGGCGAAATGTATGAACTGTGTTCATCAAGGGCGTTCATCATCCCCTTCAGACCGCCTTCGACAACGGTGTTGAGATCGGGTTCGTAGACGTAGCTCTTGAGTATTTCGTCCAGAACATTCCCAATGGGCTCGATCTGAGTGAAGACGTCTACATCGGTTTGCTGGGCGAAAATGCGGTTTATAAAACCATTCGACAACAGCAATCCGAGAAAGACCAGAAAACAGAGCAAGCCCACGAATTGTGAACGCGTATTGCGCATCTAGTGCCTCCTGTCGGCAAAGGTCATGTAATTACACTATATCTGGAAACCATTTCAGCCACGAAAGGCTTCACCAATTTGCTTAAAAGATGATACCAGAAGGCGTTTATGATTGCGAACAAGCGTGAGCTCGGGTTAGCGATCGCCCCGCGCACCCGAGCGCGGAGAGGAAGAAACGCGTGTCAGGCTAAGTCCGCCCGGTGTACTTACTTAACAGCCAGCGTGCGGCCGGGAAAGCGTGGGCGGCGCACTGCGCCGCCCATACCGATGCATTTCTCCGATCAGACGACACAATCTAATGGCTGGCTTCGTGAAGCAGGAGTCCACCTTCATCACATGGGAAATCTCCCGGATAGCGAACGAATTCCACGTGGCCATCCATGTACAGAACATTGCTCCCGCCCGGAACATGGTTGAAATGGCTGGCTTCCTCCGCCACCTGGTCCCACATGACAGCGAGCGTGGACTGGGCCTGGGCGCTGCCAGTGGGATTGTTGATATCCGTGACAAAAAACCGCTCAATGCCTTCCCGGAGCCGGTAAATGGTCTCCTGGCCCGCCATGCTTGTGTCAAGGGACCAATCCTGGTCCACTTTGCCTGGGTCAGCCGCTAGAACGTTGTCGACGAAATCATCAAGGTTTGAGTCGAACACGATGTAATCGGAGCTAACCAGGGCATGAGACAGCGCCCAGCCGTTGTAGGAGTAGGGGTGTCCCGTAACCTCGCACGGCTGTACCTCGCCATCGGGGACGCCGCCAAACGGCGCATAATGTCCGAAGGTCCCCCCCTCGTCCCACAGTTCAACCGGCGTTCCCGCATTGACCGCGCTGGGGCAGATGAGCACATTGAGGTCCGTCAGATATTCGGGGTAGATCGTCTCCACGGCCACTCCCTGGTCGAAAGCCAACTGAGCGCCTGCGCAGTCGAAGACCATCATGAATGGAAACTTCTCCCCTTTGGCTTCGTTGGCATACATCTTGAACACGAGACCCATCTGTTTCAGATTGTTGGCACAACTAGCACGGCGCGCCGATTCGCGGGCACGGGCCAAGGCCGGTAGTAGGATTGCGGCCAGAATGCCGATAATTGCAATGACCACAAGCAATTCTATTAACGTAAATCCCTTCTTAAACATAGGTCAACTCCTCCAAATCCTTGTTATGACGTTGCAGATGAGAACTGAACAAATACCCAGTGATCCCATGCGTGACAAATCGCATGGGAATGGGTCAGGAACCAAGAGCTGGGATGGATTCAGACGGGTTGAGGCGGAGCACGCAAACGGAAGGATAAGACGGCCATACGGGGAAGCAGAAGGTGCTTTCCAAAAGCCGCAATCCGGCCGGCGCCGGCAAGAGCCGAGAGAAAACCGGCTAGCCCCGCCAGGACGACGGGAGAAAACAGGAGCATGCACAACGAGCAGGAATCTGGTACGCCCCTATGGTGGTGTAGAGATGGAATTGCATAGTGAACAACGGCCGCCGCATACAAACCCACCAGAATGCATGCGGTAACGGTGCGCAGCCTTGCACCGCCTCTGTTCGACGTGCGAAACAACATGTCAGCTGATGTACTCGCCTCTATAAGAGCTTGTGTAGGTATTTTACACGACTTTCGCCTGGAGTCAACCTGGAACCGGGAAGAACGAGGCTGTTTCCATCTTGCGTACCGGTGCTATTCGAACCGAAGACGAAACAGGTTCTTCACCCCGCCCCAGATTTCCTTCATACTCATTTTGGAGGCTCCCTGGGCACGGTCTTCGAAGATGATGGGCGTTTCTCCGACTGAAAACCCGTTCTGCACGCAACGATAGAGAAGCTCTACAAGAAACGAATATCCATGGGACGCCAGGGCATCCAGATCGATGTTTTCCAGGACTTCCCGGCGGTAGCACCGGAATCCGGAGGTCACGTCCTTTGCGGAAAGACCCAGCATGAACCTCGCGAATGCGTTAGCCGAACGGCTCAGCACTTGGCGATGAACGCCCCAGTTCCTCGTTCCGCCCCCCGCAATGTAGCGTGACCCAATACCGACATCGTGCTTGTCAAGCAGGGCGAACAGCGCCGGCAGCCTGGCCGGGTCGTGGCTGAAATCAGCATCCATACCGCCTATCCGTGCATATTCGTGCTCCAGGGCATACCGGAACCCGGCGACATACGCCGTCCCCAGGCCCAGTTTTCCCGGCCGGCGTATGACGTGCACGCCGGCGATCGCCGCGGCCTTGTCTCCCGTCCCATCGGGTGAGCCATCGTCGACCACTACCACGTCGAGGCCGCTCCATGCATCACGGATGGCATGGATCAGCCGCTCGATGTTCTCCGCCTCGTTGTATGTGGGAACAATGACTACCGAAGCGTCAGACATCCTGGGCAACCTTCCATTATTGAATCCCCATTGAAATCTCAATTCAGAGACACGCAATTATAGGCAGGTTCTTTTCTTGCTTCAACGAAAACGCGGCCGATATACTCTCTTGACCGGGCGATTTTACAGGTGCGCTTTACGCGTGACGCTGTCGCGCACGAGAACGCTGCTCCCTGACAACAGCGCCCTCTCACATTGTGTTTGGACGGATGACTGAGCGATACGAGAGGAACGGGCAATGCCTCGATACCCAAACGTCTATTTCCACATGTACGCGCTGAGCCCTCGAAGACAGGTAGAGGCCTTTTCTCCCACGGACTGGGAACCCCCCCTTGACATCTATGAAACGGAAGACACCATCGTGATCATCGCCGAGTTGCCGGGGGTGAAGAAAGAACAAGTGAACGTAACGGTCGAACGCGACATCCTGATTATCGAGGGAGAACGGCCAAAACGGGTGCCTTCGCGGACGGTTCACGTCCATCAGCTGGAAATCCCGTATGGACGGTTTGCGCGGCGGGTTCAGCTTCCGGCAAACGCCGATGTGGAAAGTATCCAAGCCAGGTTCCGTGAGGGCTACCTCCGAATCGAGGTGCCAAGGAGCGCATCGTAATGGCTGACGGCAATGACTCCTCCCAGGCAACCATCACGGGCGGTAGCGGCCACGCGCCGGAAACGCTCCCCCTGTTACTGCTCAACAAGATCGTACTGTTCCCATTGGCTGCCATGCCGATTCGCCTTACCGAGGAGAGCGACAAGAGACTGATCGACGAGGCTGCTTTGGGCCACAAGATGCTCGCTGTGCTGACCGTGCGCCAGGATAACGGCAAGGCAAGAGCACTCGATGCGGCGTACGACGTGGGTACGACGACCCGTATTCTCCAACTTCAGCGCCTCCCCGATACAAGCCTGGTAGTGCTTCTCCAGGCCCTGGAACGGTTTCGGCCCCTTGGCCTGACGAAACGAGAGCCCTACCCGATGGTGCGCGTCGAAATCCTCGCCGAAAAAGCCACCTTTCCGGAGAAGCTCCCTCCACTGGTGACGACCATTCGCCAACAGATGGCGCGTTACGCGGAACTGTCGCCCAATATACCCGACGAGGCCGTGCATGTCCTGGACAGCATCGAGGACCCCGGCCGGCTTGCCGACATCATTGCCGCCAACCTCAATATCTCTGTTGAAGAGAAGCAGAAACTGCTTTCCGCGACGGATCCTCGCGAACGGCTGGAACGGCTTGTCTATGTCGTGGGCAATGAACTCCAGGTCATGGAGGCGTCGCACAAGATTCAGGCGGAGGTCAAGAGTTCGATAGACGCCGCCCAACGGGAGTTTTACCTGCGCCAGCAGCTGAAAGCCATCGAGGATGAGTTAGGGATCGGGGAAAAGGGGCGGCCGGAACTTGAGGAGTACCGGCACAAGATCGAGGCCTTGAACCTCAACGAAGAGGTCCTTAAAGAAGCCTTGCGGGAGTTGGACCGCCTGCGCCAGATGACCGAGGCCAGTGCGGAATACCACGTGATTCTCACCTACCTCGACTGGTTCGTGGACCTTCCCTGGAATACGTCGACCGAAGACCGGCTAGACATCGTGCGGGCAGAGAGAATACTCGAGGAGGACCACTACGGGCTGAGCAAGGTCAAGAAGCGCATTCTCGAGTACCTTGCCGTCCGAAAGCTTCAACCCGATGCTCCGGGCCCCATTCTCTGTTTTGTGGGCCCGCCCGGGGTCGGGAAGACGTCGCTCGGCCAATCCATTGCGAGGGCGCTGGGGCGGAAGTTTGTGCGCATGTCTCTCGGCGGCCTTCATGACGAGGCCGAAATCCGCGGGCATCGGCGGACGTACGTGGGCGCCATGCCCGGCCGCATAGTCCAGGGTATTCGGAAAGCGGGCTCAAACAACCCCATATTCATGCTTGACGAGATGGACAAAGTGGGGGCTGATTTTCGCGGCGACCCGTCGTCCGCCCTGCTCGAGGTGCTGGATCCCGCGCAGAACAACTCGTTTACTGACAATTACTTGAACGTACCGTTCGATTTGTCGCGGGTGATGTTCATAGGAACCGCTAATATCCTGGACACGATTCCCTGGGCCTTGCGCGACCGGATGGAAGTCATCGAGATTCCCGGATACATCCTCGAGGAAAAGGTGCATATCGCCAGGAAATACCTCGTGCCCCGTCAGATGATCGCTAACGGGATTCCCCCCGGGAAAGTGACCATCGCCGTGTCCGCCATTCGTCGCATTATCGGGTCGTACACGCGGGAGGCGGGCGTGCGCAATCTCGAGCGCGAGATCGGCGCCGTTTGCCGCGGCTGCGCGACCGTCATTGCAAAAGGCCGCCGCAAACCCATCAAAGTGGGACCGAATGATCTCGAGCAATACCTTGGCACCGAGCGTTTTTACCATGAGGTCCTTGACAGGACGGGGCGGCCGGGCGTCGCCACGGGGCTTGCCTGGACCCCCACCGGAGGCGACATCCTGTTCGTCGAGGCGACCCGCATGCCCGGAAAAGGGCAGCTTACGCTTACGGGTCAAATGGGCGACGTGATGAAGGAGTCCGCCCAGGCGGTCTTGAGTTATGTGCGCGCAAACGCGGCCGCTCTCGGGCTGCCCCCCGACGAGTTCGCGAAGTTCGACATTCACATTCACGTTCCGGCGGGGGCTGTTCCCAAAGACGGACCCAGCGCCGGTGTAACCATGCTGGCAGCCATCACCTCGTTGCTGACCGGCAAGAAGGTAAAGCGCAACCTGGCCATGACGGGTGAAATAACGCTGAGGGGATTGGTACTGCCCGTTGGCGGCATCAAGGAGAAAGTGCTCGCGGCCGTCCGGGCCGGCGTTACCGAAATCATTCTTCCCGAACGCTGCGAAAAGGACCTCGAAGACGTGCCTGAGAAAGCCCGCAAGAAGGTGAAATTTCATTTTGTAAGAGAAATGCGAGAAGTACTGGCCCTGGCCCTTAATCTGAAAGTGTGATTAACGGACGGCCCTGCGCCTGTCGGAGCATCGGTATGAACCGCAAGGAAGTCGCTGCAATCCTTGAGGAAATCGCCCTTCTGCTCGAATTGTCGGGCGAGAACCCATTCAAGGCCCGCTCATACGAGAACGTCGCACGGCAAATACTTCAGTCCGCCGAGGACGTTACCGACCTGGTCAAGGCGAAACGTCTGCGCGAACTGAAGGGCGTAGGGGAAGCCATCGAGCAAAAGATCACCGAACTGGTGACTACGGGTCAGCTCAAATACTATCAGGAGCTGCGTGCAAAGTTCCCCGAGTCCCTGTTCGACCTCTTCAAGATTCCCGGTCTGGGTCCCAAGCGCATCAAGACGCTCTACGAGGACCTGAGCATCAAGACCCTGGGAGAATTGGAATACGCCTGTGTCGAGAACCGGCTCGTGTCCCTCAAGGGATTCGGACCTAAGATGCAGCAGAAGGTGTTGGACGGCCTGGCATTCGCGAAACGTCACCAGGGACTTTTCCTTGTCGATACTGCATTGGAGGCTGCTTACGCCATCCGGGATCACGTGCGCACGGGAAAATCGGTTTCGCGTGTCGAGATCGCGGGCAGCCTCCGCCGCCGCAAGGAGGTCGTCAAGGATATCGACGTGTTGGCTTCGGGGAGCAAACCGGACGCAATCATGACCCGGTTCGCGGAAGCGCCGGGCGTCGAGGCCGTCACGAACCGCGGCGAGACGAAATCCAGCGTCGTCTTATCATCGGGAATCGCCGTAGATCTCCGGGTCGTATCCAACGAGCAGTTCCCGTATGCTCTCGCGCACTTCACGGGCAGCAAAGAGCACAACGTCGCCATGCGGCAACGCGCTAAAGAGCGCAAGATGAAACTCAACGAGTACGGGCTGTTCAAAGGAGAGGACCGCCTTATCCCGTGCGAAGATGAGACCGCGATCTTCGCTGCATTGGACCTCCCTTTCATAGCTCCCGAGCTTCGCGAAGACATGGGCGAGTTCGAAGCGGATTCCCTGCCTGACCTGGTTACGCGGGACGACCTGATCGGGGTCATGCACTGTCATTCAACGTACAGCGACGGCCGAAGCAGCATCGAGGAAATGGCCGCAGCAGCCCGAGACCTGGGCTATGCCTACATCGGGTTCGCGGACCACAGCCAGACGGCGGCCTATGCAGGCGGACTCACACCCGCCGACGTTGCCAAGCAGCATAAGGAAATGGCGGCCATAGCTGAGAAACTTGATGGGATCCGTATTCTCAAGGGTATCGAATCTGACATACTGGGCGATGGGTCGCTTGACTACGACGAAAAGACCCTCAAGCGCTTTGACTTCGTGATCGCGTCGGTCCACAGCAGGCTCAACATGCCGGAATCGGAGGCAACAAAACGCTTGATTGGGGCGATCCGCAACCCGTTTACGACCATATTGGGGCATCCGACGGGAAGGCTGCTCTTGTCACGGGAAGGATATCCCCTCGACATGGACGCTGTGTTTGATGCGTGCGCAGAGCACCGCGTAGCTATCGAGATCAACGCGAACCCCCACCGGCTGGACTTGGATTGGCGTCACATCCGGAAAGCCAAAGAGCGAGGCATCAAGTTCTGCATCGGGCCCGATGCACACAGCGTCGAAGGGCTGGCGGATGTCGACTTCGGCCTCGGGATTGCCCGCAAAGGATGGTTGGAGAAGAAAGACCTGCTCAACTGTATGGACGCGGAGGAACTGCTTGCATGGCGGCAATCAAAATGACCCGGGAAGCAAATCGAGAACGCGCGCGTGAAGTCCTGCACGCGTTAGCGCGGGCTTATCCCGATGCGCGATGTTCGCTGGACTTCAAGGATCCGCTTCAGTTGCTCGTGGCTACCATCCTCGCGGCTCAGTGCACGGACGAGCGCGTCAACATCACCACTCCGGCTTTGTTCAAGCGGTACAGGACAGCGAAAGACTACGTCAGCGCGCCTGACCAGGAGCTGCAGGAGGCCATTCGGAGCTGCGGGTTTTACCGCCAGAAAGCAAAGGCCATCAAAACGGCGTGCCGGACCATCGTCGAACACTTCGGCGGGAAGGTGCCGGGCACCATGGAGGGCTTGCTTCAACTCGATGGCGTGGGCCGGAAAACGGCGAACGTCCTGCTCGGCGAATGTTTCAACACGCCTGGGATCATCGTCGACACCCACTGTAAACGCGTGAGCGCGCGTTTGGCCTTCACTAAGAATGGCGACCCGGCCAAAATCGAGCAGGACCTGATGCGAATTGTGCCTCAGGAGCGCTGGACGGAGTTCTCGCACTGCCTGGTATTCCACGGCCGCGCGACATGCCAGGCGCGCAATCCCAAGTGCTCTCAGTGCTGCGTTCGAGAGCTTTGCCCCTTCCCCGATACGCGGGAAGGCAAAAAGATCGCCAGATAGACGATGGCTGCAGCCAATCCATCCGAGAAGACGGCGGGCCGGTCACGGCGGGTAGCATTGCTTGTCGCCTTCTACGTGTTGCTTGTTCTCGGCATGGACACTCTCGCGACTCAAGGAGTGCGTTTCCCGTTCGAATGGCGGCTTCTATTGCGGTTCCGGCCAGGCGGTTTCGATGTATTCAAGTTCGCCGCGTGGTTTGTGATTCCCTTTCTGTTTGCTCTCCCTCACCTGGATATCGATGCTTTTACACTCAAACGCTGGCGGCGGTCCGATTGGTATATCCTGGCAGGGCTTGTGGCAATCGGCGCCTTGGCCGTGATCGTCATTCCTTCAATCCCGGGTGTTCGCGAAACCTACCGGGGTTTCGGACACCTCTCGCCCACACAGAAACACCATGTGTTCTGCTGGCACCTCGCCTGGAACGCGTCATGGCTCATTGGCTGGGAGTTCCTTCATCGTTACAGTCTCCTTCGCTCCTGGGACAGATGGCTTCCGCGGGCCGGATGGCTCATCGTGCCGCTGTCCGAGGGCCTGTATCACCTTCAGAAGGCGCCACCGGAAACGTTGGGAATGGTAGCCCTGTCGGTTGTACTGACACTGTGGGCGCGGAAACGTCAAAACGTCCTGTTGCCGTTCCTGGTGCACCTGGCCATCGAACTTGAACTTCTTGTGTTTCTGTTGCGCACCGCGCCCGGGCGTTAGTCACCCTTCCCGAGGGGGCGAAGGGTGATATAGACGTCTTCACCCTCGCATTTGAG
>DAOLNV010000028.1:33802-42508 GCA_035416745.1 Candidatus Hydrogenedentota bacterium
ACACCGTGCTTTACCGTCGGAAACCGTCCTGCTATGATTCGCCCACGACGATACGTTGAAACAGGCCCCAAAACAACACCCTGATCCTGCTGGGCGTTCGCATCCGGATATGAGTCCGCTTATCACATTGACGACCGATTTCGGCGAACGGGATTTCTATGTTGCCGCGATGAAAGGCGTCATCTTGTCCCGATGCCCTCAGGCGTCCGTCGTCGATCTTGGTCACGCTTTGCCCCCGCGGGATCTGGTTGCGGCTGCCTTGTTTCTGGAGGGCGCCGCGCCGCACTTTCCGGACGGCACGATACACGTGGCAGTTGTTGACCCCGGCGTGGGCACATCGCGCCATCCGGTGGCGGTCCGTGCCGGTAACCAGTGTTTCGTCTGCCCGGACAACGGTCTCCTGACCCTTGTCTTGAAGCATTTGCCCCTGCATGAGGCGCGCGTCATCACCAGCCCGGCGTGCCTGGCGGCGTCAATAAGCCCGACCTTCCACGGGCGCGACGTATTCGCTCCGGCAGCGGCATACCTGGCCGCCGGCAATCCCTTTTGCGAGATTGGCCCCGTTCAGAAAACCCTTCACAAACTCAACATCCCCGAACCGGCATGGGTTTCAGAAACCAGGCTCGACGGCGCGGTAATTCATGTAGACGCGTTTGGGAACCTGGTGACCAACATCACGGACGCGTGGCTCGAAGGGAAGAAGATTCGCAGACTCCGAGTGGGATTGCTCACGCTGAAGGGAATCGCCTCCACCTTTGCTGACGTTCCTGAAGGCGAGCCGTTGGCTTACTCTGGCAGTAGCGGCCGCCTGGAAATCGCTGTCAACCAGGGCCATGCGGCTAATCAATACGGCGTGGCCAGAAACAGCACCGTCGAATTAGAGGCATGAGCATGCAGGTTCAGGAGATACGACCGCGCAGAAACCTGAATGCCGTGGTTTCTGTGCCGGGCTCGAAAAGCTGCACGGCGCGAGCGCTGCTCATGGCGGCGCTCACGCGCGGAGTCTCAACACTTACCGGCACAGCGCAGGGAGACGATGCGGGTTACATGAGCGAGGGCATTCGCGCTCTCGGGGCCGAATTAACACGAGAAAAAGACACTGTCACCGTTAAAGTGCGCCGCCTGACCCCTCCCGACACGCCTCTATATCTTGGAAACTCGGGAACGGCGATGCGTTTTCTCACAGCGGCGTGCGCCAGCATCCCCGGAAAGACCGTGCTGGACGGCAGTCCCCGAATGCGTGAACGGCCGATTGAGGACCTCGCCAACGCCCTGCGCGAATGGGGACTCGATGCACAGACCCGTAACGGCTGTCCTCCTGTCAGCATCGTTTCGACTGGTCAATATGGAGGAACAACACATATCAGCGGGTCTGCGAGCAGTCAGTATCTCAGCGGGCTGCTCATGGCAGCGGTTCTGGCCAATCGCGACGCGATCATTCTGGTCGAAGGGGAACTGGTCTCGAAACCGTATGTCGAGTTGACCATTGCCATGATGGCCGAACGGGGTATCAAGACCCAAGACGAAGGCTACTCGGCTTTTCGCGTCCCATGCGGACAGCGGTATGTTCCGGGTACGTACGCGATCGAGGCTGATGCCTCCGGGGCCTCCTACTTCTTCGCGGCGGCCGCCATAGCCGGAGGCCGGGTACGCGTGCGGAATCTGGCAAGAGCGTCGAGACAGGGAGATGCACAATTCCCGTGGGTACTCGAACGTATGGGATGCAAGGTGACCGCGGGACTGGATTGGTTCGAAGTCGCAGGTGCGGACCGTCTCCAAGGCCTGGAAATCGATCTCAACGCCATGCCTGATATGGCCCAGACTCTGGCAGTGACGGCACTGTTTGCGGAAGGCCCAACCACGATCCGGAACGTCGCGAACCTCCGCATCAAGGAATGCGATCGCATCGAGGCCCTGACCCGCGAGTTGCGAAAGCTCGGCGCGACTGTGACGGAATTTGGCGATGGCCTCCGAATCGTCCCGGGCGAACTTCGCGGCGCTGAGATCGATACCTATGACGACCACCGCATGGCCATGAGCTTTGCGCTCGCGGGCCTCCGCGTCCCCGGCGTCGTCATTAAGGACCCGGGATGCGTATCCAAGACTTTCCCGGATTTCTTCGACCGTTTCGAAACTCTGGCGTGAGCACAGGCCACTCCCCGGACCGGCCCCGGTATATCTTGTGCAGACAAGAACCCGTGGATGGCGCGGTACCATGGCCACAGTTCAATCGCTTATACTTGGCGCGGGTAGTATGATTGGGGGCTTCTCATTAGCCCCGTCGGGGCTTTCTGGAAAGGGTGCATATGAAAACACGTTACCTGAAGTCAGGGTTGATTGTGCTCATTGCGGGCTGCGGCGCACTCGTGTCAACGGCAGGAACTGCCGAAACGGCACTGACGGGGATCACGTTGTTCGCATGCGACGCGAACGGAACGGTGAACCCAGCGCTCCGGTTCAACAGCGGGCCTGTGGACGCCGCATGGGACCTCTTCGTGGCGCGCGCTGGGGATGGCCCCGCCCCAAGCCCCGTATGGCTCAACAAGGAAGACAACCGAATCAGCATTCCTCTCGCCCCGGGAACGCATTCTTTTGTACTCTATTTCGACTCGCCCGGCCTGGACCGCTTCATGGGGCTCAATTTGTTTTTCGATGGCGTCGAAGCCACAGCCGCAATATCGGGGTATGTTGACACCCAGGCGCCGGATTCCTCTTCGCTCAAGGCAAACACCGCAGGAAAGACGCACGGACTCCCCATCACCGATATCCCGGGGGCCGGAGCTTTGTCATTCGCCAGCGGCACAAAGGGGCTCTGGACGGCCGGCATCTCCGGCGAGCCGAGACTCACGGTCGCTCTGACGGAATTCGCCGTGACGCCCGGCGCGGAAGGCGGCCCGGATCTCGTCGGTCAGACTGCGGCGTCTCCAAGTGGGGCGCCCGATTTTGTTGCCCGGTTCACCCTTGCTGTAACTGAGGAGCCAAGAAAACCTATGGACCTCATCCAATGGCTGCGAACAGAGGCGGGCATGAGCAGCTTCCTTGCGGACTCCGCGTCCAGCGAGGCAATTTCGGCTGAAACAGCCCAGGCCATACCGATGCCTTTTGGTTTTCTGTATGGGGAACGGCCTTCGGCCGGCCTCTTGCCAACGTGGCAAATCTCCCGCGGCAGCGCAAAGCTGGATGATTCGCGCACATCCTGCACCGTCAGCTACAAAGATGGGAGGACAGGACTGGAAGTGCGTTGGGAAGGCATTCAATACTCCGATTTCCCGGCGGTCGAGTGGGTGATGTATTTCAAGAACAACGGTGCACAAGACACGCCTGTCCTTTCCGACATTCAGACCATCAACACCGCTTTCAGCCACGAAACGGCTTCCCCGTACCGCCTGCATCATTTCAAAGGCGGTGTGGCGGAAGCGGATGCGTACCGCCCCTACACGACCGACTTGGCGCCCTCGACCACGACCTCCCTGGGCGGCGCCGGGGGACGCCCCTCCAACAAAGACATGCCGTTCTTCAATCTCGAGTGCGGCGCGGAAGGAATCTTCGCTGCCGTGGCATGGTCCGGGCAATGGGCCGCGCGCCTCGTGCGGGACGACAAGAACGGCCTGGCCTTCATCGCCGGCCAGGAGACAACGCATTTCGTGCTGCACCCCGGCGAGGAAGTGCGCACACCCGGCATCGTCCTATTGTTCTGGAAGGAAGGGGACTGGATAGACGCCCAGAACCTCTGGCGGCGCTGGATGATGGCCCACGGAATGACCAGGCCCGGCGGCAAACTGCCCGAGCCGATGCTTCTGGCTTCGAGCTCGCGGGCGTATGAGGAGATGCAGGGCGCCAATGAACAAAACCAGATCATGTTCATCGACCGTTATCTTGAGGAGAATCTGGGGCTCAATTACTGGTGGATGGACGCGGGCTGGTACCCGTGCGACGGCGCCTGGTACAAGGTGGGCACGTGGGAAGTCGATACAACGCGTTTCCCGAACGGGTTCAAACCCATCAGCGATCATGCCCACGCCAACGGCCTGAAAATCCTGGTGTGGTTCGAGCCGGAACGCGTAACGGCCGGGCGGTGGATAACGCTTAACCATCCCGAATGGGTCCTGGGCGGAGCCAACGGAGGTCTCCTGAATCTCGGCGAACCCGAGGTACGCCAGTGGCTCACAGACCACATTGACAAGCTGCTGACCGATAACGGGATCGATCTGTACCGCCAGGATTTCAACATGGACCCGCTTCCCTACTGGCAGGCAAATGACCCGGAAGACAGGAAAGGGATTTCCGAGATCCGTCACGTCACGGGATATCTCGCATATTGGGACGAACTGCTTCGGCGCCATCCGGGCATGCTCATCGACACCTGCGCGTCCGGCGGAAGGCGCAACGATCTCGAGACACTCCGGCGGGCCGTCCCCCTGTGGCGCAGCGACTATGCATTCGAGCCCATCGGCCACCAAGGGATGACGTATGGCCTCTCGTTCATCATTCCCTTCCACGGAACCGGCACTGTCGCGCATGTTGACGCCCCGTATTACGGCTCCGGCAAAACGCCCGTGCAACCGTATGCCTTCTGGAGCAACGCCTGCCCGAGCATCGGGTGTGGCTTTGACCTGCGCATCAAGGACCTTGATTACGACGCATTGCGCAGACTCTTCCGGCAATGGCGGAGTATTGCGCCCTATTATTATGGGGATTTTTACCCGCTCACCGAATATTCCGTGGAACCCGGCGCCTGGATGGGCTGGCAGTTCAATGCGCCCGAATCCGGCGGCGGCTTTGTCCAAGCCTTCCGGCGCCAGAAAAGCGATGTACTGGGCATGCAGATGCGTCTGCGTGGACTTGAAACCGAAAGCGCCTACACCGTCGAGTTCTTCGCCAAAGGGAAGACTGAAGAATACACGGGCGCCCAGCTTATGCTCGAAGGGTTAAGGCTCTACATCGACGAAATGCCCGGGTACGAAGTCGCCCGCTACCAAAAAAAGCCGTGAGCCCTGCGCTCAACGTTTGTCTGAAAGAAACCGCAGGGCCAGCTCTGCCATCACGGCGATGCCGGCAGGAACCGCTTTGTCGTTGAAGTCGTAGTAGGCACTGTGCAGGGGCGGGTACGGTTGATTGGGCTCGTTCGCAACGCCGAGAAAGAAGAACGCACCCGGTACCTTCTCGAGATAGCAGGCAAAATCCTCGGCCACCATCTGCGGTTCAGTAAGAACAACGACGTTTCCGTTTCCAAGCGTTGTGAGCGCGCTGTCGAGCAGCAACCGCGTCATGGCCTCGTCGTTGATCAAGGCGGGGTAAGGCTTTTCCCCAAACGCTACCGATGCCGACGCGCGAAATGCCTGGGCCGTGTTGCAGGCGATCCGCTCGATAGACTCCCGCAACAGGGCATCCGTCTCACCGTCAAAACTGCGAATGGTGCCTTCGAGCAAGGCGGTATCGGGGATGATGTTGGTCGTGGTGCCCGCGTCGATGTGCGCGATCGTGACGACGGCGGGTTTTCGAGGATCGATTTCCCTGCTGACGATGGTCTGCAGTGATGTCGTAATGTGCGCCGCGACAAGCACCGGGTCAATTGCGGAAGCGGGGTCGGCGCCATGGCAACCCTTCCCCTGAACGTGGATCCGGAAGAAGTCGGCGCTTGCCATCATAGGACCGCTTTTTATGGCGACCTTTCCGGCCTCGAGCTGCGGCCAGCCGTGCAAGCCGAATATGGCATCGACGCCATCGAGCGCGCCGTCGGCGATCATGTGGCGAGCGCCGCCCCCCTGCTCCTCGCCGGGCTGGAACAAGAGCCGCACGCTTCCATGAAGCGAGCCGCGGAATTCCAGAAGCACGCGTGCCGCGCCGAGCACGGTTGCCATATGGCCGTCATGGCCGCAGGCATGCATGCGGTTCGGTATCCGCGACGCATACGGCAGGCTGGTCGCCTCATCGATCTCGAGGCCATCGATGTCGGTGCGGAGAGCGATGGTCTTGCCGGGCTTCCCATCGATCGACGCGACGATTCCAGTACCGCGTGCCAGACCGCAGGTATGCGGGATTCCCCATTCCTTCAATACGCTCGAGAGGCGTTCCGAGGTCCATGTTTCCTTGAAACGGGTTTCCGGATGTTGGTGGAACTCGTGTCGAAGCGCGACGATTTCCGCCAGGTTGGATTCGATGATCCTGTTAAGTGCGGCGCCCATGCCCTTCTGCCCAGGCCTTTCCTGCCGGTTCCGGCAACATCTCATGCGGAGCGCGTTACCCCAGCTAGAATTTGAGTTTCGTGCCCGGGAACGCAGACAGACTGATGGCCACGTTGAAGTCCCAACCTTCCGTGCGGTCGCGCACCGCGACCGACCAGTCAAAGCACTTGAAGCGTTTCCGCACTTCGTATTCCTGCTGATACAGGTCTCCCCGCTCGAGATCGTAACGGTGCTCGAACGCAAACGCCCATTTCTCGCCCAGTTTGTACCGGGCTCCATAGAGTATCTCGCGGTTGAACACATTATCTTGGGTTTCGGTGTATGCGAATCCGAGCCGTGCCCCGAACCTCCCTCCCTGGAGCAAATCGTCGTAATAGAGGTAAGACAAGATACGGTCGTAATCGCCGTACACGGCGTTGTACTGATACGACAACTCGGGATCAAACGGTTTTCCCATCATGTCTTCCCAGAACTCCAGCGCAAGACGTTGAAACAGATAGGGCTCATCGAGATCCATGTCGTTCTCGATACTGTGATTCTCCGCTACCGTGAGAATGCCCCACCACGGGCGCGGACGAAGGTCCAGTTCGACCTCGTAGTCTGTCGAACCCCGGATTTCATTCCAGAAGTCGTTGCCGTGATACAGGGTCAACCGGGCAGCTTGCCAGACATCGCCCGTAAGCGCGTCGCGCGCAAAGAGAATGTTGCCAATCTTGCTTTCGATGCGGCTTCGCCCATAAACATTGTCATAGGCATCGAAGCGGGGCGTCTCATCGACGTCCATCGTCGGTTCCGGCCGGTAGGAGTACGTCACTGAGGGCACGATTACATGCTTGAACCCCGAAAATCCCAGGCCCCCCGGATAGGCGCGATGAAAACGGGATTGCGCCGTCACACCCACCGTGTTGGAGAAGCGCGCATCGGAATTCCCGTCGTCAACCGTTCTCGAGTACCAAGAAAGGTCCGCCTCGTAAAACGGCACTATGGTCAGGGCTTCCGCGAAATCCAGGTCCACGCTCGCACGGGCGACATTCGCGAGGCGCCAGGAACGCATATCGGATGGCTCTCGCTCATTCAGTCCGTCGATTGTATCGAAGCTGATGTATAGCCGCTCGGCGAGCCGCCGTTCCAAAAGGTGGTAAGTCGCTTCGGGCAGGCGCTCGGTTTCGACCACGAAATCGCTCACGTTGTAGCGGAACGTGCCTGTAGCCAAATAGGTGGGTTGCGTGTACGTCACGTTCGCGAAACTACGCGGTTCGGTGCGATTGCGATACTCGTTGTAGTAGAAATCTTTGATAATATCTTCGTCTTCCCAGTATTCGGTCTGCAGCAGCATGACCGTATCTTCAGAGAGTTCGTGACGGTGGTAGGCCTCGAGGTATCCCCTTCCCTCAGTGGTCGCCAGCGAGCGAAAATCGCCCTTTCCTCTGAAGAAAGGCGAGCTCGGTTTCATCATGTAGTCGTACGCGCCCTCGATGCCAAACCCCACCCCTTCTTCTTCGGTCGGGAAAAAGCGAAACCCGAGTTCGGCGTCTTTGCTCAGTGCAAAACGCTGGCCGTAGTTAAGATAATAGCCGAGTTCGGCAGCCCGCCCGCTGTCAAAGTCGATGTCAATGAGCTTATCCATGCCCGGGCGAAACGTCCATTTCGGCCAGTATAAGGGGGTCATGAATTTACCAATCTGGAGGCGTCCTTTCCGGCCAACCACAACGTTGTTCTCAAGAATCTCCATTTCCTTCAGGCGCAGGCGGAACACAGGGGGATCGCCCGGGCAGGTGGTCACCCAGGCGTCCCGGGCGTAGGCGCGCCCCGGCCCCGCCATCTCCAGTTCATCAATGCCAAAATAGAGGACATCGAGCCGCCCTCGGACGTCCGTCGCCGAACCGGTCTTCTTGGCAAAATCGTACTCGGCGTGTTTAGCGCGCAATTCGCGGAAAGGCTCAATCAATTCGATGTTGTCGGCCTCCCCATATCCCAGGGTATACAGGCGGCGGGCCCGTTCCTGCTCGGTAAGGCCCTGGGCATCTATCAAGGGGATAATGTCCTCATCGGACTCCGAAGGATAGCGGTAATAGAGCCGGTCCGCATCGAGCGATGACAACTTCTGCTGAATATGGCCCTGTTCAATAACGATTTCCCGGGATTCCCGGTCCGCTTCAAGCGTTTGGGCACGGAATGACGATTCCGCCCAATCCCACGACACATTCCCCTGGAAAGTCAGCCGCTGCGGCTTGCCATCCTTCCCACTCGCCCCCTTGAAGCGGTCCGCTTTGACCCCGCGAAACTCGAGGGGCTGGTTCCAATTCTGCTGCTCGAACGCGCCTTTGAGGCTGGCAAAGTCCCATCCCCGCGCAAAGGCCCCGCCCAAGCTGCCCGGCCAGCCGCCGGACATGGGCGCCTCCTCGGGCGCCTCGCGGGTGAACTCAGGCGCGCCCGTCCGGAATGCCTCGAACGTATATGGCCGCAGGGCATAGGGGTTTTTCGCAGGCTGTTCCGCCTCTTCGGCGCCATCCGTCTTCTT
>DAOLNV010000028.1:42608-59622 GCA_035416745.1 Candidatus Hydrogenedentota bacterium
GGGGGGCTGCTGGGAAGGTTGCGCGGGTACAGGCGTGACGGGCTCCGATACGGCAGGCGGCGCTACGGGCGCTTCCGTGGGCGGCTCGGGCGCCGCGGACGACTCGGGCGCGGGCCCCAGAGGCTCGAGCGGAGCCGTCTCCTCCCGGACCGGCTCGACCTTCGGGATGCCCGAGGGGGGACTGTTCAGCAGCCAGACCTCCTGAAGGGGTGCTACCAGCGCGATGAGGCCGCCGGAACAATCCACACGCGTGGCCGGTACCGCGAGAGGCGTGCTGGTCACGGTTCTCAGGGCGGCGTCAAATTCGACCAGCGTATCGCCGCGCAGCGCGAGGATTCGTTCTCCACACGTGGCCAGATCCTGCGCAACAACATCGGATTGGCTCAGCACGTTGCCGGACCGGCCGTCCACGCGAACCAATCCTGTCTCCGTTGCCACCAGAAAGCAGGCGTCGTTCTCCGCCACAATGGCCACTGGGGTTGCGGGCAGAACCACGCGCTTTCTCTGAATTGACGAGAACCCATTGGAAATGTCGAGCAGAATCAGGGCCCCAGGCAGACGTGTTGTGACTCCCAGCAACGGCGCAGAGTAGGCTGCTCCGTTCGGGACCTGCCCAACGTCCTCGATCAGGGCCGTTTTCCCTGCCAGGACATCGATTAGGGTTACGGTATCGGCGAAGCTGTTCACAACCGCAAAGGCGGAATCCCCAAGAGCAGTGACATCCGATGCGCCCGCGCCGCACGCAAACGTCCCGGCCGCCACCATGGTATCTGCCTCGAATACAGCAGCATCCGTGGACAATTTGTTGACGCATGCGATGAACCGCTTATCAAGACTCAGGGCCAGGTTTGCGGGTCCGTTGCCGGACTTCGCCTTCGCAATGAGCTCGCCCGTCGCGGCGCTGGTTTTCCAGACTTCTCCCCGGGCATACGCAGAAAAAAACAGAACGCCGCTCGGGCCATTTACGGCAACATCGCGCAGATTGGTGCCCGCCTCAATCTGGCGAAAAGGTTCCTGGGCGGGCGCAACAAACGCCCGGAGCAGGACGATAAAAAGCGCGCCAGCTCCGATTATTCTCGCTGAGACACTATTGGTAAACACGGAATCAGGTCTCCGGAAGGATGAACCAGAAGGCGGCCACAGCCTTATGACTGCGTGCATCTTCCGAATTCACCTTTCGAGGTGCTTCCGGTCTTTCCTGCGAAGCCGCGCTCTCCTTAGCCGGCGGCGTTTCCTTCATATCTTCGGTTTTGCGGTCCTGCGCAATCGGCGCTGTCTCCTGCGGCGCCGGCGCCTTGGGGGACTCCACCGATCTGGCTTGCCCATCGCGTTCAGATGCGGAGACATCCGGCGCGACCAGATCCGTGCTTGTAACGACGCCTTCGTCGGCTTGAGCGACCAACATAACCGCAACTGCCGCAATAAGAAGTGCCTTACCCATGGCCTCAACTCCCTGCAACCTGTGCCAGACGCCATTATTTTGAATCAGGAACCGCTCTCCATGAAGGCAATTGTATCCTCGAGCGAAGTGATCGCTTCGGCCCCTCCCATATGCTGCACCGTCAGGCCCCCCACCGCGTTGGCCAGCTTCCCGCTCCGGTATAGCCCCCACCCGTTCAGAAGGCCGTACAGGAACCCCGCACACGCGGCGTCCCCCGCTCCGGTCGTATCCACGGGTTCGACCCGGTGAGCTTTCAGATGGTGCGATTCCTCGGCAGTTTCGACAATCATACCGTCGCCCCCAAGCTTCAGCATCACGTATTTCGGGCCGAAGGAGCGGAAAAACGCCACGATCTCTTCAGGGTCCTGCTTGCCCGTGTAGTGCCGCGCTTCGTGAAGGCTGGTCATTACCACATCCAGGTGGGGTAACGCCGCTTCAATAAGGGGAAACCACGTGCCCGAACCGTCGAAGCACGTGTCCATCGAGGTCATGACGCCCGCCTCGCGCAATTCCCGGAAGACCGCTCCCATGCCCTCGCCGGTGAGACCGGGCGTCACCCCAGGGCCGCCCCAGTGAAAAGCGTTTGACCGTTTGGCCAAGGCTATGTCGATCTCGCCCGGCGTTGTGGTCCCGTTTGTCCCCAAATGGTGTAGAAATGTCCTTTCGCCTTCCGACGTGACAAGAACTATCGTTGCGGACGTATGTTCGGATTTCACACGGCGGACATGCTCCGTATTCACGCCCGCGCGGATCAGAGCGCCAATAATGTAGTCGCCGAATCCATCCGCCCCCAGTTTTCCGATCAGGGCGGACTTGCCGCCGAGCTGCGCGAATACCGCCGCCGTCACCCCCGCAAGACCGCCCAGGTGAATTTCCAGGTCGGGCAACAGCTGCAGGTGCCCGCGCTCGGGGTAGGTATCAACCGGGCGCACAATCACATCCGCACACACGCAGCCGACAGTGATCAATTCAATCTGCATACAGGCTCTGCTTCTCCCCTGCCGTCATCCTATTCAGACCTCAGCCAAACGAAAAGTCCCCACTCCCATCACAGAACGGAGCTCTTGCCCCAAGTGAATGAAATCGAGTATATCATGAGCTTTCTGACCGCACAAAACTTTACTCGAAACTCCACGAATACAGCCGCTTGATTGCAATGCCGCAATGCCCTAGTATCCGCGCCTGTGTTTCAACGGAGGGAAACGGGGTCTCACGGCTCTCGTACGACCGGCAGCCGCTCAATCCCGTGACGGTGCTGCTACAGGAGGGAAACCAATGAATCGTCGCGCCATCCTGGCACTGCTGCCGGGCATCATCTGTCTCGCCGTGGCTTCTGCGGCCAGCGCCAAGGAACTGGCGGAAATCGAAGATGAGCTATCGGCCCAATGGGACAAGGTCAGCGCGTACTCAGCCAAGATCGAGATGAAGGGCCAATCTTTACGGGGCGCCACGAACGTGGAAATATCGGGTAAGGGCACTCTGGAAGGCATGAAGAAAAACGCCAGCATGGTCTATCGGCTGGAACTGGACCAGACTCTTACCATGGGCGAAAGTGCAATGCCCAACAAGATGCTCGTCGTCCATGACGGGACCGGCATGTTCACGCAAACAAGCATGATGGGCCAGACCATGGTGTTCAAGTCGAAAGCCGACAAGCAGTCGCAGATCGTCTCCCCCGGCGGCCGGGAAGCATTCAAGCAGATGCACGAGCAGTATGACATCAAAGTCTTACCCGGCGACAACCTCAACGGCGAACCCGTCTACGTGTTCGAGCTGCGTCCCAAACAGGATGCGGAAAAGCAATCCAACGCCGCCGGCAAGCCGCAATTCGACAAGACGCTCCTGTCCCTCTCGCGGAAGACCGGCTTCCCCATAAGGATGCTGATGTTTGGCCAGGAGGAGACGCCCCTCATGACAGTCGATTACAGGGACTACAAGATAGACCCCAAACTCGATCCCGCCCGATTCACCTATACGCCGCCCCCCGGCGCCGTGGTCATGGACGCGGAAACCTTCAAGCAAATGGGCGGCACACCCTGAGATGCAGCGGACCGGCACACGCGCCGCGGATTCTCAGATTACTTCGAACGCGCCTCGGGCTTCTTGAACAATTCCGGGAGGTCGTACTCGACGTATTCCTGCTTCCAGGCGTCCTCGGTTCCCTTTGCATGCGCCACCCACAAGCGGAGATCGGTGCAGTCGCAGAGCACGCTGTGAAGGTTCGCCCCGCGCATCGCGACATCCCGGGTGATCTGAAGAGCGGTTTCCTGGGTTATCTTCCCGTGGCTTGCCTTGATTCGGGAGGCCATCCCCATGTACCGGTGGTCATACGAATTGCTCCCGTACGGCATGTTTGGATAGCCTTTGGAGCAGGTCTGAAAACTCCGCACAGTCTGGTCCATGGCCTCATCCGCCCTGAACACGGCGTCTTCGATGGGCAACGCGTACTCGACCGTCTCCGCCGGGTCATTGTCGCGGAACGCCGCGCAGTGATTGGCGCTGGTCTCCAACGCCACGCCTTCACCGGCCTTTCCGTCAGCAAAGACGAAGTTGTATCCCACCGTCCGGTCGGCCGTGTTGACGATATTGGCGGCGTCATCGATGTTCCCCGCTTCTTCGAGCACCCGGCGCAACAACATCATCATCGGGATACCTGACCAATCGGAGTCCTTCGAGATGGCCCCGATCTGCCCGATGGCTATTTTGTCCAGGTTCATCCCGGACAAGACGCCGACGTTGCCCAGATACCCGGCCGACGCGAAAGGCCTGTATCCTTCAGGTTCGTAGAGTATGAGAGCGGCGTTGTTCTGCAGCCCGCCTTCCATGATCCAGTCGAAATTGCGGCCCAGATAGGTCTTTCCACCCTCGGTAGCCGTGCCGAATACAGCAAACACGCTGCACGCGCGCTCGGTGACCACGTCAATCACGTGCGCGCGCCGAACATTCTTGAGCGAAACCCCCGCTCCGTCGGCAAGCCCTTCCATCTCGCGTTTATAGCGCTCGGGGATGTCCGCTGAGCACCAGCGGTAAACCGCGTCCAAAACCATTTCCGTGGCGAAACGAGGCATCCCCACTTCTTCACGAGCGCGGTCGAGAAGCTCGTCAAACCGCGCCATCGCCGCTTGTACATGATTCTTCGCCAGAGCGCCGTGCTGGTATCCCATCTCGTATCCCGAACCCTTGAGATGGAGGACGGTGGCGCCATGTACTTGCTCGATGTAGGCATCCTTGCGGAAATCCACCTCCAGTCGGGGCCCGCGGCGCGGGTTCAAATAGAAATAGCCCCCTACAATGACCAGAATCACCAGGATATCAAGGAAAAAAGACGCTATCAGGATTCGCCGTCTCATGTGTCCAGGCCTCCAGTCTTCGCATCCGCCTCTTCGGGGCGTTAGTCTACCAGAAAAGACCGGCTGCTGCCGCGGCGTTGTTCTCTCGTTTCAAAAGCGCCTTGATATTTCGCCACAGCCTGCGTACACTCTCGCGGCTTATGTTCAAACCACACCATAGACAATTCGGAGCCGCGTTCCTGTTCGATTTCGCCATGGTCTGCGGGCTTACGGCTTCTCCCTTTTACATTTTCAATGTGCTGGAAGGGGGGGCGGGCATGTCCGGAGTCATCACGGGGCTCCAATGGGCGTTGTACGCCGCCGCAAGCATCGTTTCCGCCCGGTACGTGGGACGCCTCTCCAACGGCCTCGTCATGGGCATTATTGGCGGCCTGGGTTTCGCGATCGTTTTCCCCTTGGGCGTCGCGCTGCCCAATCCGTATTTTTACGTTGCCCTGACCACCATCGGCATGGTGTTCCCTGCCCTGTACTGGCCGGCCATGCAGTCGTGGGTTGGCGCAGAGCCTGACCCGGCCACGCGTACGCGGCGCTTGGCCCTTTACAACGTCTCGTGGACCATGGGTCTCACCTGCGCGCCATTCGCGACGTGGGTCCTGTCGCCGATCGACTACCGTTTGCCGTTCCTGGCCACGGCCCTTGCGGCAGGGGGCGCCGTAGCCCTTGTGGCCGGTCTGCCCCACGAATCCCGCATGACCGCCGCGGACGCTGACGACACCCGCACCGCGAACATCGGACACACCAAGCGCAGCGAAGCGTGCCTTTATTCGGCCTGGTTCTCCCTGGTACTCGGCAGCACGCTTTTCAACGCGGTAACGGCTGTCTTCAGCTTCCGCATGGAAGAGCTGGCGGACGCCGGCGCCCTGTGTCTGGTAAAAGCGGGTGACGGCACTCCCCTGACCGCCGCGCCCGTCGTCTACTTTTCCGTGTTGGCCATCATCATGAACGCTACGCGGGCGGGTACCTCGCTCATCATGGGACACACCCACGCCTGGCAGCACCGGTTCTGGGTGCTTCTGATGTTTCAGGCAGCCGCCGCGGCCGCGTTCTGGGTGCTGTCGTTTACCACGAGCCTCGTCGTCATGACCCTGTGCTGCGCGGTTGTGGGAACTGCCGCCGGCGTATGTTTCTTTGCCAGCCAGGCATACAGCGTGGCCAATCCGGTCAAGAAACATCAGCGGGTATCCATTCACGAAGGTATGGTCGGGCTGGGCTCCCTGCTCGGCGCAGTCGGGTTCGGCCTCCTTGCCGAATGGCGCGGAACGCCCTGGCCCTTCGCCAACACCCCCGTCTTCGTGGCCTTGGGTCTCATCCTCGAAGCGGCGCTGCTTCGCATGGGATACCGCATCGTGCGCCAGAACATCCTCGCGAGAAAGCCCGCGCAGGACGCCGCCGGGTAAGTCCAATAGGGCGCAAAGGACCCGTGAGGCCCACGGGCCTTGGGGACTGAACGGGCGGTTACCGGGGCACAAAATAGGTTCTTTTGACTTGTTCCCCGCTGTCTAATACCATAGCGAAGTTTCATGGGGACATTGCCGCGCGCACGCGGTTTTCGGACAGGAGGTGTCCAAAATGCCGATGCCGGTGGATTTGATTCCAACCGCAATCGAGGGGGTCCTGGAGGTACGCACAAAGCGATTCAACGACGAACGTGGCTTCTTCTCGGAAGCGTATTCGCGGAAGGTCTGGTCTGAAGCGGGTTTCAACGAAACCTTCGTCCAAGACTGCCAGAGCAAATCGGCTAAAGGTGTGCTCAGGGGCATGCATTATCAATTGGCGCCCCACGGAATGGGCAAGCTGGTTCGCGTTATTTCCGGCAAAATATTCGACGTCGGTATCGACTTGCGCCGAAAATCGCCTACTTTCGGCAAATGGATCGGGCGCGAACTCAGCGCCGAGAACAATCTGGCTCTGTACTTTCCTCCGTCCTTTGCTCATGGTTTTGTGGCACTTGAGGACGACTCCCTGGTCTATTACAAATGCACGAGTATCCATGTCCCCGAGGCCGAACGGGCCATTTGCTACGATGACCCGGACGTAGGCATTGACTGGCCGGTGGCGCCGACGATAATCAGCCAGAAGGACAAGGCCGCTCCACGATTTCAGCAAGCGGAATACAATTTCTGACTGATACACTGATGACGGAGAAAGACAGCAGAAAGGGCAGGTAGACATGACCAAGATTCTTGTGGGCGGCGGCGCGGGTTTTATCGGGTCCACACTCGTTCCTGTTTTGCAGGAGCACGGGTACGAGGTTACGGTGGTCGATCTGTTGTGGTTCGGAAACAGGCTGCCGGAAGGAACTCGCGTGCTGCAGAGACAGTTATTTGACCTTACCGAGAAAGATCTGGAAGGGTATGACCAGATCGTCTTTCTCGCAGGGCTCTCGAACGATCCCATGGCCGAGTTCAGCCCCGCCCGCAACTTCGTTGAAAACGGGGCTCTGCCCTCTTACTTGGCCTTTATTGCTAAGAAGGCAGGCGTGCAACGCTTTATCTATGCCAGTTCCTGTTCAATCTACGGGTACACCGTTAATACACTTTATGACGAAGATTCTCCGGTTACATGTAATTATCCCTATGGGATCTCGAAATTGCAGGGGGAACGCGGCGTCATGCAGTTACAGGGAGATGGGTTCTCAACAATCGCCCTGCGACAGGGCACGGTGTGTGGGTACAGCCCCCGCATGCGCTTCGACCTTATTATCAACACGATGTTCCGGTGCGGTTTGATCAATGGGAAGATTACGATCAACAACCCTTCCATCTGGCGCCCCTTGCTCGACGTGCGCGACACCTGTGCGGCGTTCTTGAGAGCCATTCAGGCCGACCCATCCATAAACGGGCCGTTCAATGTCGCCTACGACAACTTCACCGTAGGCCAGGTCGGCGACATCGTGCGCGAGGAACTCATGGAGTTGACCGGCAAACACATCGCCATAGAGGTCGCGAATCAGCAGGATTTCCGAAACTACAAGGTAACATGCGAGAAAGCGCGCACCTGCCTCGGATTCAACCCCAAGTATTCGGTAGCGGACACGGTGCGGAACCTTTACCAGCATCTGAGTGAATTCGGCGACTTCTCGGACAAGCGCTTCTATAATATCCAAGTGTTCAAGGAGCTGGAACAGCGCAGAGCGGTCAAATAGCGGCCGCTTCCATCCTTACCCGGAGATTCTCGATGAAGGTCCTTGTTATTGGCGCGGCAGGCCAGTTAGGACGGGACGTCTCCCGCGTGTTCCAAGACGCGACGCTCATCGAAGCGGATCTATCCGGCGCCAAGGTGCCGCTGGACTTGTGCGATCCCGAGCGCGTCCGGGCTCTTATAGCCGATGAGCTGCGGCCCGACATCGTGATAAACACAGCGGCCGCACACAATGTCCCGGAATGCGAGAAGGACCCCGCTCAGGCATTTGCGGTCAACGCCTCGGGAGTCCGCGATTTGGCCCGGATTTGCCATCACGCCCGTGCCCGGCTGGTCCATATCAGCACGGACTACGTTTTTGGTAATGGCGCCCGGCGTCCCTATGTCGAAACCGATGCGCCGGCGCCCCTGAACGTGTATGGGGCCTCGAAGGTCGCGGGCGAGTACCTGGCGGCAGCGGAGTGCCGCGACCTTCTGATTGTCCGCACGTCCGCAATCTACGGGCATGCCCCGTGCCGGGCCAAGGGCGGAAAGAACTTCGTTGAGCTTATGCTCCATCTGGCCGCAACCAAGGGCGCCGTCAAAGTGGTAACCGATGAGGTTGTCTCCCCCACTTTCACGTTGGCCTTGGCGCGCCAGATTCGCCTGGCAGTCGAAAAGGCCGAACCGGGGGTGTACCATGCCACCAGCCAGGGTGAATGCAGCTGGTTTGACTTCGCCCGTGCCATATTCGAAGAGACAAACACCCGGGTGCGCCTCGACAAAGCCACCAGCGCCGACTTCCCGTCGCCGGTGCGCCGGCCGGATTATTCGGTGCTGGACAATAAACATCTGCGAGAGCAAGGGCTCGACATCATGCCGGGCTGGCGCGAAAGCCTCCAAGAGTATTTCCGCGAGAAACCGTAGACTGCTCTCCGGTTTCCCATGCGGCTCAATCTGAGCGCCCCCATAGGGGGATTGGTGTGGCGCCCGGAAGGTTCGGGCTTAGCTTTCGGTCTTTCTGCCGGTGACCGCGTCATCCCGCTTCAGTTTGTCGAATCCGGGACCACGCACTCCGAGAAGGAAATGGACCAGGGCCGCGAACGCGGCTTTATGACAGGGCCAGTTGGTTAAGCCGTACGACTTCACCTTCCCCCAGCACGAACGCAGCAGGAATATGCTGTTTCGAAGGATGCCGATTGCCCGGCCGTGCCGTACAAGGCATATGAACCTGTTACGCACGCCATAATAGATGATGAACGGCGAAACGAGTCCGGTAGTCATGCCATGAGCATGAACAACCTCCGCCTTGCCCACCACGAGAATCTTCCACCCCGCATCGGCAAACCGAATGCAAAGATCGTAGTCTTCCCAATTCGTGAACAAGGACTCATCAAATAGGCCGACGGTTTCCAGGGCCTCCCTTCGAAACATCACCGCACACGCCGGCGCAAAGTCCGTCTCTATGGTCTTCTCAAAAGCCTTCGACCATGTGACGTTTGTGTCAGGCCGCTCTATCCACGCCCTATCCCGGCGGATAATAGAGCGGTAGGATTGTATGGTCTTGTCATCGCCCGGGTTCAAGACCAGGGCGCTTGCCATCGCCGCATCAGGGCGTTTCTCCATTTCATTCACCAGTTCAGCTATGGCGTTACTGGCAACAATGGTGTCGTTGTTGAGAAGGAACACGTAGTCGGCGCCCGCTTCCAGGGCTTTTTCCATGCCCCGGTTGCAGCCGCCGGTAAAGCCGTAATTCTTGTCCAGGGCAATGATGTGCAGCTTCGGAAAGGCCGCCTTCAGGGGGGTGATGGTGTCAAAACGGGAACCATTGTCCACAAGAAAGACTTCAAAGTCAGGGTAGCCGTTTTCATATAAGGAAGCGATACACCTTTGCGCCATCTCGTAATCGTTCCAAGTCAGGACAACGGCCCCAACCCGCGGCGCCGGACCGTTGCTTTTCGCATCGGCTCTCTCGGATTCCCCTGGTCTCACTTGTTTCCCCTCTTAGATTTGTTGATGCAGCTATCCTTGAGTTGAACAGGCTATCGTCCTGGTCCCTCGCTCGACATGAGTGGTTACAGTGGACGAACGCCGTCCCCCCTCCCCCGGCTCCTGTCGCTGTCGGGGGTGACATTTTTCAACCACAGAGAGTTCAGTAGGCCTCACGATAACCCCCCGCCATTCAAATCAGGCGTCTACACTCGTGAAGTCCGCCAAACGTTACGTAAGTATACACGAACGTTGCGGGCGCCTTGTGCAGAACATGGCCGCTCCGCTGGGCGCCGCGTATCATATGGTGGCAAGGATGCCGCACTCAACATGAGATACGAAGCCGTAACCCCAGGCCGCGCGCGTGCGTTATGAATAGATGAAAAACCATGGATTTGACGAGCACTAGCGCGTGTGATACTTTTTTTGACAACAAACAAGCGAGGTCGGAGCCGGTTCTATGAATAAGTGGTGCATCTTCTCGAAGAATGGGCCTCCCGCGCAGGGCCCCTACTCGCATGCGGTGGCAGCGGGAAATCTGCTTTTCGTTTCCGGCCAAGGCCCTGTTGCGCCCGACGGAAGCGGCGTGAAGAAGGGCTCTCTCGAGGACGAAGTTCGCCTGACATTGACCAATCTGAAAATGATTCTCGAAGATGCCGGCTCCGGACTCCAACATGTCGTCAAGGTGAATGTGTATCTGGCAGACATGAACAGCTTCAGCGAGTTTAACGAGATATATAAAGAATACTTCCCAATGAATCCCCCCGCAAGAACATGTATTCAAGCGGGAAGACTGCCGTTTGATATCAAGGTTGAGATTGAAGCCATTGCGGTCGTCCCGGACTAGGCATACGATGAGGAAACGGATTAATGATCGGTTTCGGGTGCTCTTGCTCCTGTCCGCGCTGGTTCTGGGCGGCCTGAGCCACGCGCAAGACGTTGAGCATAGCGCGCCGGAATGGAATGCCCTCGGTGTTGAGCATTATTCCGCGGGCGATTGGGTCAACGCTCTCCAATGCTTCTTGCAGGCAGCCGCGCTCGTTCCAGACAATCAGACCGTCTTGCGAAACCTCTCGAACGCGTATCAAGCGTATGCAGGACAGCTTGCCGAGGCAGGAGACTATTCCACAGCGGCCCAACAGCTCGAGGAGTCCATAAAGGTCGATTCCGACAATCCCATGCCCAGGATTCAGCTCGGGTCGTATTTTCTTCGCATGGGACTCGTTCAGGATGCCATCGCCAGGCTGGAAGAAGCCATACTGCTGGCGCCGGAGAACCTGGATGCCCACGAACTTCTCGGAGATGCGTATTACCAGGATAACGACCTGTCCGCCGCGTTGGCTCAATGGGAATTCGTGGCGGAGGTAAACCCCGGCCGCGCCGGTCTCCAGGAGAAACTGGAAAAGGGGTACCGCGAAGATGCCGTAGAGTACAATTTCCGCGGTCTTCGGTCCAGGCACTTCGAAATCGGACATGCCCCTGAGACGGACCACGGTCTTATTCGGCAAACCTTGACCGTGTTGGAGCACGCATACAGAGACATCGGCCGGAATTTCGGAAACATCTTTCCTCCAACCCCTATCCAGGTCAAAGTCTACATCGCCGACGACTTCGCTCGCGCCACAGCCCTTGGCCCTCACGTGGCGGCAATCTACGACGGTACGATTCGGCTTCCCGTAAGCGACGATACGGGCAGCCTGATCACCCCGGAGGAGCTGCGCCGCCTGCTTTACCACGAATACACGCATGTCGTGGTCCGTTACCTTTGCCGGGAAAAAGCGCCATGGTGGCTCAACGAGGGGCTGGCGGAAACGTTTTCGGACGAGCTTTCGCCGCGCGATGTCGCTTTCCTCCGGCAGGCCTATGACAACAACGAACTTATCCCATTTGACCGGATTCAAGAATCCCAGGTGAGAATGGCAAGCGAATACGACCTGCGGCTGGCCTACCGCCAGGCCCATGCCGCCACGCGATACCTCTGGCGGCGCTACGGAACCCAGGGGCTCGTCCCCATGATGGATGCCCTCGCTCAAGGGATACCCCCCGAAGAGGCGCTCCTGCAAAGTTACAAACTGAATTATGACCGATTGTTGAAGGACGTAGTGGGAAGTGTCGTCCGAAACGGATATTAGCGGCCCTTCATGATGATGGCCGGCGTCCGGGAGGTTTCCCAACGGCTCTTCAGATTCAACCCGACAAGGCGGCGGCTATGACTTTCTTCACAGTGGCGGCGTTGGCAATCTGCGCTGCAGGCAGTGGTTCCACCCTCTCGGGTCAAGTGCTGACCCTGGAGGGGAAGCCCGTGCCGCAAGCCCGCGTGTTCGTCGAACAGGGACTTGCCGGACCCGTGCGGGAGTCCCGTGCTGACAACGACGGCATGTACCGGTTCGAAAATGTTGACGCCGGTACCGTTGGCGTCTTTGCCATTGCCGGCGCCTATGCCTTTGGCGGTCTCAGCATTACCGTGCCAAGCGACGAACGTATCGGCGACCTCACCATTCGTCTGCGGCCCAGGACCAGCCTGTCGGGTACGATCCAGAATGAGGAAGGCGACCCCGTCTCGGGCGCGCGCATTATCCGGGTCGGCCTCATGAACGAACCCCAGGCCAAGAACCCGAATGCAACCACAAAACTCGGTATTCCGTATACCAAGCTGGAACCGGTAGGGTTCGAACCTGTCGTGAGCGACGCAAAAGGCCATTTCACCCTGTCGACCCTGCCCGAAGACGGCATGTTTGCGCTGAAGATCGCCTGCCAGGGATACGCTCAACAAGGAGTTACGGACATCCCCGCGGGCGATGCCAGCGTGAAAATCGTGCTTAAGCGGGGAGTGCTGATTAATGGACGCGTGCTGACCCGTTCTTCGAAAGAGCCTCTGAGCGGCGCCTCCGTCGTACTGCGCAACGCCCAGCCGCCTCACGATACTTCCGTCACACGCAGCGACGGCGCGGGGCAATTCGCGCTTCGTCTCGAACCCGGCGTATATCTCTACCAGGTTACGGGCGGAGACTTCCGTGGCGTTGGATGGCAAGAGCTTCTGGTAACCGGGGAATATAGCGCACAAGACCTGGTAGTCTACGCCGCGGCCGCGTGTGAGATTCGCGGAAAAGTGGCCAATGCTGTTACCGGCGACCCCGTGCCCGGCGCCAGAATCGTCTTGCGCGCGTTCGGCAACCCCGACTCGAGCGCACGGACCAATGCGCTGGGTCAATACGTGCTTCAGGGGGTTGAAGGAGAGAACACGGTGATTCTCGAGTCGGCCCCCGGCTATATTCTTCCCGAACGTAACGCCCGCCCCGTCCAAGCCGCCGAAAACGAGCATGTCGAGCTGCCGGCCTTCTGGGTGCTCCCAACCCCTGACGTGCGCATGACCATCGTGGACCAGGAGCTCGAGCCCGCCCCGCGCTGTGTGGTCTCCCTTGTACAGCCGCCTCAGTTCGGGTGGCAATCCGCGGATGATGCGGGCCTGGTCCCCTTGCGCGTAGGACAGCTTGCTTCTGAAGGTGTGATCATGGGCATTGTGGAGCATCTGACCTCGAACCATGCCGCCCTGTTCGCATTTAATGCCCGCGACACCAAGGAGCCGGTGGTGCAGCTCCTGCCCGTCTCCACGGTTACAGGGCAAACCAGATGCGCGTCGGGCCCCCCGGTACCCGGCGTAATCCTGAGTGTTGTTCTCGCCGACGACCAGATGGAATCGCCCATCTGGCGCACCGTTACGGGTCCCGATGGCCGCTTCGAGATCCCCTCCGTCGTCCCGCATGTCCAGTTGCAGTGCATTGCACAGTCGCCGGGCGGCAATGTGAAATCTCCCCCGTTCCTGCTCGCTCCGGCCGCCACCAAGGACATAGGAGAGATAACCGTTCCTGAGTCCGCGGCGGGGGTCTCCCTGCTTCAACAGCCGCTCAAATGGCGGGATTACGCTAGAATCGCGGGGCCCGAGGTGTCCGGGCTGGAGAAGGGTCCGGCCGTGCTCGCCTTCTGCCAACACGAGCAGGTCTCCATGACGATTGAAGGCTGGGAGCACGCCTCGAGCCTTCTTGCCGAACCAACGATCAGCGTTGTCGTCGTGGCTGACGCTCCCATTGCGGCCCCGATAGAATCTCAAATCCCGGTGCTCCAAGCATCGAAACCGGGTGCGGCCACTACGTACCTTATTTCGTCTGAAGGGAAGGTCGTCCGGGAGACTTTCGGGATGCCTCCAGTCTCGATGCTCCGGCAACTGCGAAGCGGGTCCCAATGAGACAAAGCGCCATTGTCATCCTCACCGCCTTGTGTCTGGCTGCAAACGCTATCGAGATTCAGGGCCGCGTGCTGGACCCCGAGGGCAATCCCGTCTCAGGGGCAGATGTGTGGTTGTCGCGTGAACGTATCGTAACGGCTGCCAAAACCAGCGAGACGGGCGAGTTTCTATTCCACGGCGCGCAATCGGGAAGCATCACTCTCGCCGCGCGAAAAGCGGAATTCGCTCTGACCGGATTGAGCGGACACGTCTTTGACGATCTGAATGTCGATCTTCGCATGGCAACCCCCGACACGGTGCGTATCCGCGTAATTGACCACGTCGGCAACCCCGTTGAAGGAGTGCGGGTCAAGCGCCTGGTCATTGGCGGCGCGTTCGAGATCTTCACGGAGGACCTCGTCCAGTACGGCTTTCCCTCCATACGGAGCGATGCTGACGGAGCCATGGCCATTCTTGGCATCCCCCAGGGAAGCTATGTAGCGGTTACCCTCGAGCACCGGAAGTTCTGCGAACTTTTTCTCCCGTATCTGGTTCCACACCCGCGTCAACACCCCGCCCAACTCTATCCGGGACAGGTCTTGCGAGGACACATCACTGCTGCCGATGCAACGGGGGTAGCCTCTGCCCGCGCCCTTGTCTTCCGCGAAGACGACGGCCAGCGCCTGCTCATGTACGACATATTGGCGGACGCGGAAGGTTATTATAATGCAACCATCCCGCCGGGCACGTACTCGCTCGAATTCCATCACCCCGGCTATCCCACGCCGGCCCCTCGTGAACTCCGGCTCAAAGACAGCCTGAATGATACGATTGTCGATGCCACCCTGCCGCCCGCGCATACGGTCGAGGGAACCGTGGTCGGTCCCAAGGGCAATCCCATGCCCGGCGTTGCGCTCAGCTACCTTGTAGACGATTTCGTGCAGGACCTGACCTACACCAACCGGCTGGGCAAATACCGGCTGACAGCGGCAGCAGGGGAAGGCCGTGTGCATGTCATTGCTCCACCCGGGTATATGCCCGCGGAACCCCTCGATATCGTGGTGCGCATCGAGAAGGTCCCTCTCACCGAGGTTCGGCCCATCCCCCTCAGCGAGCTGCCTCTGCTCAGCGGAACGGTGGTGGATACTGACAATGCTCCCCTGGAAGCCGTCCTGGTCAGTGCCTTGGACCTGAAAACGCCGCTCTATACGCTCACAGACGCCGAGGGAAGATTCGAGATGCCTCTCGATGTGGTGCCTGAAGAAAAAGAAGTGAAAATGCGCGCTGAACACGCATTGCGGTTCCTCCGGCGCGATTTCTCTATAAACATCCGCAAGAAAGAATACGATATCACTGTCGCCTTGCGGCCGTTCCAGCCGGACGTGCAACCTAACAACCCCAGGAACGCTCCAAATGACTTGAGCTCGCTTGTGGGCAAGCCTGCGCCGCCTCTAACCTGCCAGGCATGGATTAATAGTGAAGAGCTCACCCTGGATGAACTTCGAGGGAAGGTCGTCGTGCTTCTCTTATGGGCGGGTTTCGACCCCTATGCCGCCAATGCCGCTCCACTCTCGGAGCTGCTCCTGCTCCACAAGGCGCTTGCCGACTCCGCCAGCGACGTGACCTTTGTCGGCGTCCATGACGATTCCGACCCGCCGAATGTCGTAAAAACCTACACTGCCCGCTTGGGCATGACGTTTCCCGTCGGTGTTGACACGTCTCCCATGGTCACCCACACCCGATACGCCGCTACAGTGCTGCCTCAGGTCGTTCTGATCGACAAGCAGGGCATCGTGCGCTACTTTGACGTGAAGGGACGTTTGCTGGAGCTCATTAAAGACTTGCGGCGCCATCCATGACAGTCCCCCGCAAAAGCCCCGCGAGCGGAAAGATCCACAAAAAACGCGCCCGGCCTCAAGAAGAGCCAGGCGCGTCCAACTCAGGCGCGCAACGCCTACGACTTCATCGCAGCAATATGTCTCTGCAAACGCGACTTTTTGCGCGCGGCGTTGTTCGGATGGAAAACACCTTTGTCAGCCGCCTTATCGATTGCAGACAACGCCACAGGCGCCAGTTCCTTGACCTTAGCTTCGTCCTTGGCTTCGACCGCCGATAAGACGTTCTTGATATACGTGCGTACCTTCGAGCGAACCGCTTGATTCTGTTGGCGATTACGCTCGTTGGTCCTAATCCGCTTCTTGGCAGATTTGATCTTGGCCATTCCTGAATTCTCCCAAACCTCTCACGCGACCAGACGTATTCTTTCTTCGCACAGGGACCATACTTTACCAAATGCGAACCGCCCCGTGCAACTTCCATCCCCCCGCCCCAATCGCCTGATAGGAAAGCCCTCGCGGGAGGGATCGTATGGCCTCCATAACGACAAGAACGAACTCACACGGAGACGCAGGCAACACGAAGATTGAATCCTCCGAAACAGAATGAGATAGGAAGTTTTATTGCGGATTGCGCGGCGGGGCTTCATCGAGAGACGGGTCACGGGCTGTTGAAAACAGTGTACGAAGCGGTTCTTGCGCAGAATTTGGAGGCCCCGGGTCCGCGCGTGGCACGGCAAGCTCCCATCCCCATCGAGCTTGGCAGGCGCCATTTCCTCCGCGTCCTTCGTGTCTCCGTGTGAGTTTGCCCAGTCGTCGTGTTATCGGATTTGGGCCCTCGCTGCGAAGACGGACGCGCCGCGACAACGCCAGGGTCTTGTTGACGCGACTTCCCCCCATTGTCACGAAATGCGCGTCAGCGCTCTTTCGCAACATGGAGGGGCCTGCTCATGACCAGCGCTCGCTGGCCTCAGCCGAACACATTCGTTTGTGTGAGACACGCCAGGGTGTCAACATATGGCCTGCCGCAGGGTGAATAACCTGCGGCGGGCGGGAC